>JBBSRN010000005.1:0-27094 GCA_038242985.1 Propionibacteriales bacterium
ACCGGCGGGTTTGCTTCCCGCGATCGGTCGCTTGACGACGCGCTTGACCACCTTCTTCGGGGTCGTGTCCTCAGCCATGCCGCAAGTGTTCCACACCACACGGCACCCGATCGGTCGAAGATCCCGACAGCCGACAGAGAACGTCCCGAACCCGCTTCTGCGGATCCGGGAGCTGCCGATCTCTTGAGACATCACACGGTCGGGGTGACAGGATTTGAACCTGCGACCTCGTCGTCCCGAACGACGCGCGCTACCAAGCTGCGCCACACCCCGCTGCCCTAGTCGGGCAACCCGGGTGAGTCTACCGCAGTCAGCGTGAGGAGGGTGGCCTCGGGTCGGCAGGCGAATCGCACCGGGCTGAAGGGCGACGAACCGAGCCCCGCCGACACGTGCAGCCACGACGACGGGCGTCCGTCGACGTGGTGCCGGTGCAGCCCGCGGGCTCGCCGGCGATCGAGATCGCAGTTGGTGACGAGCGCCCCGTAGAACGGGATGCGCAGCTGCCCACCGTGGGTGTGTCCGGCGAGGATCAGGGGATATCCCTGGGACGTCCACCGGTCGAGCACCCGGAGGTAGGGGGCGTGGGCCACGCCGATCGCGAGGTCGGCGGTGGTGTCGGCCGGTTCGTCGTCGAGGACGTCGTACCGCAGGTGTGGATCGTCGACCCCGACGAAGGACAGCCGGCGACCGGCGATCTCGAGCTCGTCGTGCCGGTTCGTCAGGTCGGCCCAGCCGCGTCGGGTGAATTCGGCACGCATCGGCTCGAAGGGAAGGTCCTTCGACCGCGTCCACCGGCCGCGGCGGGACACCCCGGTGCCGCCGGTCAGATAGCCGACCGGATTCTTCAGCACCGGTGAGAAGTAGTCGTTGGAGCCGAACACGAAGGCCCCGGGCAGGTCCAGGAGGTCGCCGTACGCGCGCACCACGGCCGGCAGCGCGTCCAGGTGGGCCAGATTGTCACCGGTGTTGACCACCAGATCGGGCTCGAGGGCGGCCAGGCCCCGCAACCAGGCCTGCTTCCGGCCCTGTCGCGGCGTCATGTGCGTGTCGCTGAGATGCAAGATGCGCAGCGGGTCCGAGCCGGCCGACAGCACCGGCACCGTGGCCTCGCGCAGCGCGAACGCGTGCGGCTCGACGACGGTCGACCACGTCAGGCCAGCAGCTGCGATGCCAGCTGTCACGGCCAGGGGATGCATGGACCCAGCCTCGCACAAGCGGGTGGGACACTGTCCCCATGTCTGCCATGAAGGATCAGCTCCGCACCGATCTCACTGCTTCGATCAAGGCGCGCGACGCGCTGCGCTCCTCGACGCTGCGCCTGGTGCTCACGGCGATCACCACCGCCGAGGTGGCTGGCAAGGAGGCCCGTGAGATCGGCGACGACGAGGTCATGACGGTGCTCGGCAGCGAGGTCAAGAAGCGACGTGAGGCAGCCGAGGCGTTCGCCGGGGCCGGTCGCACGCAGATGGCCGAGAAGGAATCGGCCGAGGCGGCGATCCTCGCTGAGTACCTACCTGCGCAGATGTCTGCCGAACAGCTCACCGAGGTGGTTGCCGCCGCGGTCGCGTCGACCGGGGCCGCGGACGAGGGCATGCGGGCGATGGGCAAGGTCATGGGAACTGTCACCCCGCAGACCAAGGGTCGAGCCGACGCCGGGGTGGTTGCTGCCGAGGTCAAGCGGCAGCTGGGCGTCTGAACGACAGGCCGGGCCTCAGCCCTCGTCGTTGGAGCGGGAGTCCGGGGAGGCTGCCGGCGCGGGCTGCTGCTGCTGCGTCCGGTTCTGGGTCGGCGCGGTGGGCCGACGCTCCGGTGGTGCACCGAAGTTGACCGGGGACAGCTGGCTTTGGATGGTGCCCATCGCCTTCTTCCACATCGGTCCGGCCAACGAGCTGCCGCCGACCGACGCGAAGTTGAGCGGGCGCCCGTTGATCGTGACGCCAGCCAGCGACCTCGGCCCGCCGTTCTTCTTGACGCCCGCGATCATCGAGAACGTCGACAGCTCGGGGGTGTACCCGGCGTAGGACACGGCCTTGTTCTCCTGGGCGGTACCGGTCTTGGCCGCGGACGGGATGTTCAGTCCGGTGCCGTTCTGGAAGCCGAAGCCGCGCTCCTGCACGATGCGCAGGATGTCGTTGATCTGGGCGGCGACGTCCTTGGAGATGACCCGCTTGCAGTCCGGCTTGTACTTGCGCAGCACCTCACCGTTGCGGTCCAGGATCTCGTTGACCGGCTGCGGCTTGCAGTACAGGCCGCCGGAGGCGGGCGTGGCGAAGGCGGCAGCCATGTCCAGCGGACTGACGCTGGTGACGCCCAGCGTGAACGGTCCGACCTGGTCGGTGATGCCCTTCTTGGGGTCGAAGGGAACGGTGATGCCCATCGCCTCGGCCATCCGGACCACGTTGCAGAGGCCGGCCGCCTTCTCCAGCTGGGCGAAGTAGGTGTTGACCGACTCGCTGAGACCGGAGTAGAGGTTCTTGGTGCCCGAGGTCGTGGAGTTGCTCACCTTCCACTCCGCGGTGCCGCCACCCTTGCAGTCGGTGTAGGTGTTGGCGGGGACGGTGAGGTTCTTCGGGGAGTTGAACGTCTGCCCGGCGCTGATACCCCGCTTGAGCGCGGCTGCCGCGGTGAACAGCTTGAACGTCGAGCCCGCCGAGAAGCCGCCGGACTCGCCGTACTTGCTGGGCACCGTGAAGTTGATGAAGGACTGGCCCTTCTTGGTGTTGCGCCCCATCGGTCGTGACTGCGACAGTCCGCGGACCTTGCCGGTGCCCGGCTCCACCATGGCGATCATGCCGATCGCCTTGTCCTTGGGCGCCACGGTCTCGGTGACCGCCTTGTTGGCGGCCTTCTGCATCGTCAGGTCGATGTTGGACTTGATCGTCAGGCCGCCGCGCTCGATGGTCGCGCGGCGATCGTCGACGGTGGCGCCCAGCGCCTTGTCGGTCAGGACGTAACGACGGATGTAGTCGCAGGAGAAGGCAGCGACCGACTCGACGCACCCGTTGGGGAACTTGGTGACCTTCAGGTCCAACGGCTTCGCTTGGGACTTCTCCGCGTCGGGGATCACGCCGTCGCGCGCCATGACCGCGAGCACCGTGTTGCGACGCTGGAGTGCCTTCTCCGGGAATGCCGCCGGGTTGAACTCGTCGGGGTTCTTGACCAGGCCGGCCAACAGAGCGGACTGACGCACGTTGAGCTTGTCCGGGCTCACCGAGAAGTAGTGGTAGGCCGCAGAGCGGATGCCCCAGGCGCCATCACCGAAGTACGCGAGGTTGAGGTAGCGCTCGAGGATCTCCTTCTTGGAGTGCTCCTCCTCGTACTTGATGGCCAGCTTGAGCTCTCGGATCTTGCGCGCGGTGGACTTCTCGGTGGCGGCTCGACGCTGTTCCTTCGAGCTGGCCTGCGAGACGAGGGTCAGCTTGACCAGCTGCTGGGTGATGGTCGATCCGCCCTGGGTCTGACCGGCTGCGGCATTGTTGACCAGCGCGCGCAGGGTGCCCTGCAGATCCAGCGGGCCGTGCTCGTAGAAGCGGGTGTCCTCGATCGACAGCAGTGCCTGCTGCATCATGGGCGCGATGTCCTTCAGCGCGATGTCCTGGCGATTCTCCTGGTAGAAGTACGCCAGGCGCTCGCCGTTGCTGGCCAGCACGACCGTGGTCTGGGGATTGGGCTGGTCCTCCAGGGTGAGCGGCAGGTCGACGATGTCGTTGCTGACCTGGTTGGCCGTCACCGCCACGAACGTCGTGGCCGGGATGGCCAGAGCGGCCACGCCGACGCCAGCGATGACCGAGAGCCGCGCCATCGAGCCGAGGATTCCACCGGTGGTCTTCGGTCGCCGCTCCGACTGGACGAGTCTGCGGACCGCATCGGAGAACGAGGAAGCCATGATCGAAAGGATACGGGAGAACCCTGAGAGCGCGGGCCCACTCGCCGCCCTGCTGGAAGCCGATCTGACCATAGTCCGTTGGAGCCACACAAGATGGCACCGTTCGGGGCTGCCCAATCGGCCGAGAATTTCACACGATGGTGCCAGCGAATCAACTTTCAGTCGACAACGGCTGTTCTCGGGGAAGGTTCCGTCATGTGGAATGACAATTGGGCTGCTCAGGCGGCTTGCAGGGGAAAGTCCGATCAGCTGTTCGTCCAGGGCGCTGAGCAGAACCGGGCCAAGTCCCTGTGCTCGGGCTGTGACGTCAAGGCCGAGTGCCTGGTCGAGGCGCTGGACAACCGCATCGAGTGGGGCGTGTGGGGCGGCATGACCGAACGCGAACGTCGAGCACTCCTGCGCCGCCGACCCAACGTGACCACGTGGCGCAGCGTCCTCGCGCCCAGCGTTCCGCCCAGCGTCGCGGTCTGACCGGCACGGTCTGAGCGGTACGGAGCTCAGCCGGCGAGCAGGCGGCCGATCTCGCGCAGGGCGGTGAGATCGTGCACGTCGCCTGGCAGCGCGGCCACCGCGACGGTGGACACCGACGGATGGGCCGACGTGAAGTTGCGGCGCTGCTGACCCTCGCGGGCGCCGACGCGCAGTCGTTCGGCCCGCACCGTCAGCAGATCGGCCGTCATCTGCTCGGTGGCGTCCCCGTCGCGCAGACGGGCGGCGGCACTCTCCGCGGCGGCCCCGGTCAGGCCGGAGCCGTCGTCGTCGTGCACCCGGTTGACCACGAGCCCCGACAGGGGCATCCTCTCCCCGGCGAGGCGTTCCACGAAGTAGGCCGCTTCGCGCATCGCGGCTGGCTCGGGTGCCGCCACGACCAGGAATGCAGTCTCCTGGGCCTGGAGCAACGCGTACGTGGCCTCGGCGCGTTGCCGGAATCCACCGAACAAGGTGTCGAACGCGGCGATGAACGTCTGCAGATCGGTCAGGAACTGCGCGCCGAGCACCTTGTTGAGCGCCGAGGTGACGATGCCGAGTCCGGCGCTGAGCAGCCGGGCCGGGCCCTTGGCCGGCGCCAGCAGGAGCTTGATGAAACGTCCATCGAGCAGCGACGACAGGCGTTCGGGTGCGTCCAGGAAGTCCAGCGCCGATCGCGACGGAGGCGTGTCGACGACGATCAGGTCCCAGCGCTTGTGATCGGCGACGGATTCTGAGTGCAGCTGGCCGAGCTTCTCCATGGCCATGTATTCCTGGGTGCCGGCGAACGAGCTCGACAGTGCCAGGTAGAACGGGTTGCTCAGGATCTGCGCCGCCTTCTCGGCCGATGCGTGCTGCTCCACGACCTCGTCGAAGGTGCGCTTCATGTCGAGCATCATGGCGTGCAACGATCCCTCACCGCTGACGCCCGGGACCGGACGTGGGGAGTTGTCCAGCTCGGTCAGGCCCATGGACTGCGCGAGGCGCCGGGCCGGGTCGATCGTGAGCACGCACACCTTGCGGCCCTGTTCGGCCGCGCGCAGGGCGAGTGCCGCCGCGGTGGTCGTCTTGCCGACACCGCCGGAGCCGCAGCAGACGATGATCTCGGTGCCTCGATCGGCCAGCAGGCCGTCGATGTCGAGCCGGCCGTCCCGGCTGGCGTCGTCGATGAGCACGCGCGGACCCGATCGCGCCTTGCGGCCTGATTCCTGGGTGCGTGGCTTGCCGGTCATGCCAGGTCCCGAAGCTGGTCGGCGAGCTCGTACAGGGCGCCGAGGTCGATGCCGTCGGGTCGGCGCTCGAGCTCCACGACAGGACGCCCGCAGTCGACGAGATCGGTGCGCTGGTCGGCCTGCAGGTCGGCGCGGTTCATTGCGTCGAGTCCGCCGTTGATCAGCGACCCTGCTGCGGCCGGGGGCAGACCGGAGCGTTCCAGCACCGTGCCGACCGCGGCGACGTCGAGCGAGCCGTCGGTCAGGGCCGAACGGGTGGACGCCCCGATGAGATCGGGCTGGATCAAGTTGACCACGACGTGGCCGACCGGCAACCGCTCGGCCTCGAGGCCGGCGATCCCGTCGATGGTCTCGGTCACGGGCATCTCCTCCAGCACGGTGACCAGGTGCACGTGGGTCGACGGGGCTCGCATCATCTCCATGATCGAGTCCGCCTGTCGGCGAATCGGGCCGACCTTCGCCAGGCCCGCGAGCTCGGAGTTGACGTTGAGGAAGCGGGTGATGCGGCCGGTGGGTGGGGCGTCCATGACGACGGCGTCGTAGGCGAAGCGATCGCCCGTGCGCCGCCGGGCCGCCTCGTAGACCTTGCCGGTCAGCAGCACGTCGCGCACGCCCGGCGCGATCGTGGTGGCGAAGTCGATGATGCCGAAACGATCGAGTGCTCGGCCGGCGCGCCCGAGCCGGTAGAACATCTGCAGGTACTCCAGCAGTGCCGACTCCGGATCGATCGCCAGGGCGTGGACCTCGCCGCCACTCGGCCCGACGGCGATCATGCGCTCCTCGTAGGGCAGCGGCGCGACGTCGAACAGCTGCGCGATGCCCTGTCGCCCCTCGACCTCGCAGAGGAGGACGCGACGCCCCTTGCGGGACAACGCCATCGCCAGGGCAGCGGCCACGGTCGTCTTGCCCGTTCCGCCCTTGCCGGTGACGATGTGCAGGTCGGTTGCGGTGGCCACGCCCACCAGCCTACCGACACCGATACAGTCGCTGCATGACTCAGTGGGAATACTTGACCGCGCCGGTGCTGGTTCACAACACCAAGCAGATCCTCGACAACTTCGGATCCGATGGCTGGGAGCTGGTGCAGATCGTGCCCAACCCGCTGAACCAGGAGAACCTGGTGGCCTACTTCAAGCGGCAGGTTGCCGCATGAGCGTCGCCGATCGCCTCGCTGCCGAGGGCCTGGCCGTTCCCGGAGTCGCCAAGCCGGTCGCCGCCTACGTACCGGCCGTGCGATCGGGCAACCACGTCTTCACCTCGGGTCAGCTGCCGATGGTCGACGGCGAGCTCATCGCCACCGGCAAGGTCGGTGCCGACGTCGACGTGGAGACCGGATACGCCTGCGCCCGTCAGTGCGCGCTGAACGCGATCGCCGCGGTCGGCTCCCAGGTCGACCTCGAGCAGGTGGTCCGTGTCGTCAAGGCCACGGTCTTCGTGGCCAGCACACCGGACTTCACCGGCCAGCCCGGCGTCGCCAACGGTGCGAGCGAGCTGTTGGCACTGGCCTTCGGCGACGCGGGGATCCACTCGCGCAGCGCGGTCGGCGTCTCGGCGTTGCCGCTGGACGCTCCCGTCGAGGTCGAGCTGGTCGTCGAGGTCGCGTGAGCCTGAACCGGATCCCGATGCCCGATGGGTTGCGTGCTGCAGCCGAACGGGGCGCGGTCGATGCGGCACCGACGAAGGACGCTGCGACGATCGTCGTGGTCCGCGACGGCGTGGACGGCATCGAGGCGTACCTGATGCGCCGGCAGACGAGCATGAAGTTCGCGGCCGGGTTCTACGTGTTCCCCGGCGGAGGCGTGCAGGCCGACGACTACGACGCCGACATCCCGTGGGTGGGCCCCGGCGTGGACGTGTGGGCCACGCGCTGGCGCTGCGAGGTGGGGTTGGCCGGCGCGCTGGTCGTTGCTGCGGTGCGCGAGACCTTCGAGGAGACCGGCGTGCTGCTGGCCGGGCCGGACGCTGACACCGTGCTGTCCGACACCAGCACGCCAGAGCTGGAGCAGGCGCGCGATGACCTGGAGGAAGGGCGTATCGGCTTCGGCGACTTCCTCACCGATCGGGGACTGGTGCTGCGCGCCGATCTGCTCGGCGCGTGGGCGCACTGGATCACGCCCTCGTTCGAGCCGCGTCGCTACGACACCCGATTCTTCGTCGCAGCGTTGCCGCACGGTCAACGGGTCGGCACCATCAGCCGCGAGGCCGACCGGGCCAGCTGGATGCCGTTGGGCCAGGTCCTCGCCGCCATCGAGGCCGGCGACGCCACCATGATGCCGCCGACGATCGCCACCTGCACGGAGGTCGCCCAGCACTCGGCCGACTCCGTCGTGGCTGCGTCGACCGGTCGTGAGTTCTCGACCATCGAACCGCGCCTCGTCGAGATCGACGGCGGCCTGTTCCTGGAGACCTACCTGGGGGAGAGTTCATGAGTGCTGCCACCGCTGCGTCCGACCGCGCGTCGTTCGTGCTTGCCGACAACCCGGGGGTCATGACCCTCGACGGCACCAACACCTGGATCCTGCGGGAGCCGGGCGGCGGAAGGTCGGTCGTGGTCGACCCGGGCCCCGCCGACGAGCGGCACCTGCAGGCCGTGCTGGCCGCTGCCGGTGAGGTCGCGCTCATCGTGTTCACGCACCGGCACTTCGACCACACCGAGGCGCTCGGCCGATTCGTCGAGCTGACCGGCGCCCCGTCGCGCGCCATCGACGCGGAGTTCTGCCGCGACGCGGGGGTGCTGGTGGACGGCGAGCAGATCGAGATCGACGGGCTGGTCATCGAGGTCGTCGCCACCCCCGGGCACACCACCGACTCGGTCTGCCTGCTGCTGCCCGATGACGCCAGCCTGCTCAGCGGCGACACCATCTTGGGCCGTGGCACCACGATCATCGCCCATCCCGATGGCGTGCTGGGTTCTTACCTGGACTCCCTGGCCCGAATCCGTCAACTGGTCGAGGAGGGCCTGGTCCGGCGGATCCTTCCGGGGCACGGCGCGATCATCGAGGAGCCGGCCGCCGTCGTCGACTTCTACCTGGAGCATCGAGCCGTCCGGCTCGATCAGGTCCGGCAAGCCGTCGAGGACGGATGGGTGACCGCCAAGGAGGTCGTCCAGGCGGTCTACTCCGACGTCGATGAGAGCCTCTGGCCCGCCGCCGAGCTGAGCGTCGCGGCCCAGCTGGACTACCTCCGCTCCTGAATCCCGAGATTTGGCGCGATCTGCACCACAACGGGGTGACGGATGGTGCAGGCCACGCCAAATCTCGGGATTCACGGGCGTCGTCCACAGGCGGGGCGTTGCCCGGCTCCTTCCACAACCCGCGCGCGAGTCATGCGATGGGGTGAGCTCGGGGTCCACGGTGTGACGATGCCGCGACCCTCCCCACTTCCAGACGTCCTTCGAGACGGTGTGTTCACGGTGGCCGAGGCCGCGGCGCTGGGAGTGAGCCGACGAGTCCTGCAGGGCGGTCGATTCGTGCAGGTGACCCCGGGGGTCCACCGGCTCGCGACATCGGCGATGACCTTCGACATGTGGGTCGGCGCAACCGTGCGAGTCCTGCCAGCCGGGGCTGCGATCAGCCACGTGACCAATCTGCGGTGGCGCGGTCTGAGCATGCGGAGCGAGACACCGATCCACGCGGCGGTCACGGACTGGTCCAGGCCGGAGCGCGACCAGATCACGATCCACCGGTACATCGGTCAGCTGGAGGTCGAGAGCGTGCGCGGTATTCCTCTGCTGACCGCCCCTCGGACCTTCGTCGACTGCGGAACCATGCTCTCGGTGCGCGAGCTCGTCGAGGTGGGCGACTGGATGATCCAGCAGCGGCTCGCCACGCTCGAGACACTCTTCGACTACGTGACGCGCTCACACCTCGACGGGGTCCAGCGGGCCCGTCGAGCCATGGCCTTCGTACAGCCGGGCGCCGAATCACCGCGGGAGTCCAGGCTCCGATTCGTGCTGATCGCGGCGGGCTTGCCGGAGCCGGAGATCAACACCGACATCCACGACGAGCGTGGCAACTTCCTGGCTCGCGGTGATCTGGTGTATCGCAGTCGCAAGGTCGTCGTGGAGTACGACGGCTGGCATCACGAGCGCGACGCGGAGCAACGTCAGAGTGACATCGTGCGCCGCGAAAAGCTGGAATCGGCCGGTTGGCGCATGATCGTCGTCACCGCAATAGACATGGAGCGCCCCGACGAGGTCGTCGCCCGTGTCCGCCGGGCGTTGGCGTCACGAGATTCGGCAGGCTAGGCACCACGCAGCAGGCGCCGGTGGTGCAGAGCACCCCAAATCTCGGGATTAACGGGAGCGGCGCTGGAGGCGTTCGAGGTCGAGGATGACCACGGAGCGGGGCTCGAGGCGCAACCAACCACGCGACGCGAAGTCGGCGAGCGCCTTGTTGACGGTCTCGCGGGAGGCCCCGACCAGCTGGGCCAGCTCTTCCTGGGTGAGATCGTGGTTGACGTGGATGCCGTCGTCGGCGCGGCGGCCGAAGCGTGAGGCGAGATCGAGCAGGGCCTTCGCGACGCGGCCGGGAACATCGGAGAACACCAGGTCGCCGACGACCTCGTTGGTGCGGCGCAGGCGGCCGGCGAGCTGGTGCAGCAGTGCCTTGGCGACGACAGGATGCGACTCGAGCACGGGGCTGAGCGCTGCGTGGCCGAGGCTCTTCATCTGGACGTCGGTGACGGCGGTGGCGGTGGCGGAGCGGGGGCCGGGATCGAAGAACGAGAGCTCGCCGAACATCTGTCCGGGTCCGAGGATGGCCAGCAGGTTCTCGCGTCCGTCCGGGGACGTGCGACCCAGCTTGATCTTGCCGTCGATGACGACGTACAGCTGGTCGCCCTCGTCCCCCTCGTTGAACAGGATCTCGCCGCGACGCAGACCGCCGTCGGACATCGACCCGGCCAGGGTCGCGGCCGCGTCGTCGTCCAGCCCAGCGAACAAGGGGGCCTGCCTCAGAATCTCGTCGCTCACAGCCATTCCTTCACGTCGTGTCGTCTACCTCACACACAGAGTCGCACGAAGTTTCCCACACGCGGCATGTTTTCGCCGACAGGACGCGCGTCCAGTCTGCCGAGGAACGTACGCTGAGACGATGGACGCCCCTGATTCGCGCGGCGCCGCCGCCGCACCGGACACCTCGCTGGTTCGGCGTGCCCGCAAGATCGACCGGGTCCTGGCGCAGACCTATCCGGACGCCGGATGCGAGCTCGACTTCGTCGATCCGTTCCAGCTGCTGGTCGCGACCGTGCTGTCCGCCCAGACGACCGATCGGCGGGTCAACGCGGTCACCCCGGCGCTGTTCAGCGCGTTCCCGACGCCGCACGCGCTCGCTGCGGCCGACCGGACGGCCGTCGAGCAGATCATCGGGTCGACCGGTTTCTTTCGCGCCAAGACCGACAGCCTGTTGGGCCTGTCGGCCGTGCTGGTCGAGCGCTTCGACGGCGTGGTCCCGGACCGACTCGACCAGCTGGTCATGCTGCCGGGGGTGGGTCGCAAGACGGCCAACGTGGTGCTCGGCAACGCCTTCGGCATTCCCGGCATCACGATCGACACGCACGTGGCCCGGTTGATCCGGCGGTTCGAGTGGGTCGACGAGACCACGTCGCGTGATGCGGTGAAGGCCGAGCACGCCCTGGGAGCACTGTTCCCACGTCGGGACTGGACCATGCTCAGCCACCGACTCATCTGGCACGGCAGGCGATGCTGCCACGCCAAGAAGCCGGCCTGTGGCGCCTGCCCGGTGGCCCGGTGGTGCCCGTCGTTCGGCGCCGGCCCGACGGACCCCGAGGTGGCCGCAGGCCTGGTCACGACCCAGGGTCCGGCGTGAGACATGGGGCCTGACCCGTCACAATGGGAGCCGACGCGGCGCACGGTCTCGTCCGCGCACGCGCGAGCACACCCGAGCGGGGGATCCAGTCATGAGCGCTGGCGACCTGCCCGACTGGCTCCGCCCCGTGAACGAGGCGCTGGAGCACATCACCGCCAGGAGGCTCGCGCCGAACTCCCCCGAGCCTCCTGAGGATGCTCGGCCGGCTGCGGTCCTGATCCTGTTCGCCGATGGGTCGGACGGCCCCGAGCTCCTGCTGACCCGGCGTGGCATGACGATGCGCCACCACGCGGGCCAGATCTCCTTCCCCGGCGGAGGCTCGGACGCCCAGGACGTCGATGCGGTCAGCACCGCTCTGCGGGAGGCCCACGAAGAGGTAGGCCTCGATCCGACCACCGTCGAGGTCATCGGTGCGCTGCCCACGCTGTGGCTGCCGCCCAGCAACTTCGCCGTCACCCCGGTGCTCGGCTACTGGCGCGAGCCGGAATCCCTGGAGTCGACCAGTGAGCACGAGGTCGTCGAGGTGCTGCACCAACCGATCCGCGAGCTGCTCGATCCGGCCAATCGGTTCAGCGTCATGCATCCGTCGGGATGGGTCGGGCCCGCGTTCGAGGTCGGCATGGAGGTCCCGCTGTGGGGATTCACCGCCGGCATCGTGGCGCGGTTGTTCGAGGTCGTCGGGTGGGACGAACCGTGGGACAGTGACGACCGACGTCCTCTGCCGGAAGGGGCCTGGTGAACTCTCTCGACATCGTGCTGATCGTCGTGGTGCTCGCCTATGCCGTCAGCGGCTACGTGCAGGGCTTCGTGGTGAATCTGATCGCCACGGCCGGACTCCTGGTCGGTGGACTCGTCGCCATCGCGGTGGTCCCGCTCGTCATCGACGACGCCACCCAGAGCCTGGGTTCCTCGTTGCTGGCGCTCGGCCTGGTCATCGCGGCCGCGGCCGTGGGCCAGGCCATCGGCACCTACGTGGGATCAGAGCTGCGGACGGGCCTGAAGTGGCGACCGCTGCGGTGGCTCGATGCTGCGGGCGGCAGCGTCCTGAGCATCGTGGCCGTCCTCGTCGCGGGATGGGCTCTTGGCTACTCGGTCAGCGGGACGAGCATTCCCTACCTGGCGTCGGCGTCGCGCTCCTCGGTGATCCTGCAGGAGGTCAACGGCTACATGCCGATGCGAGCGACCTCGGTGCTGCGCTCGTTCAACGACGTGCTCGACACCAACCTCTTCCCGCGCTACATCGATCCCTTCGAGACCGAGGAGATCGTCGACGTCGGTCCGCCGGACGACAGCACGCCGGGGCAGCCCGGCGTGCAGAAGGCGCGCGGCAGCGTGGTCAAGATCCTCGGGGAGGCCCGCTGCAACCGCGGGATCGAGGGCTCGGGATTCTCGTTCGCACCGGGGCGCATCATGACCAACGCGCACGTCGTCGCGGGGGTCAGCTCGCCGACCATCGTCGTCAACGACCAGCGTGTCGCCACGCGGGTGGTGCTGTTCGACAAGAATCTGGACGTCGCGGTGCTGGCCGTGGACAACGTGCAGCTGCCGACGTTGGAGTTCGACCGCGGCGGCGCCAAGGGTGCACCGGGCGCCATCCTCGGATTCCCCCAGAACGGGCCCTACGACGTCCGAGCCGCCCGCATCCGCGACCGCATCGACCTGACGAGCCCGGACATCTACGACCGGGGCGAGGTGGTGCGCGACACGTTCTCGATCCGCGGTCTCGTGCGCTCGGGCAACTCCGGCGGACCGTTGGTCTCACCAGGCGGTGAGGTGCTGGGCGTCATCTTCGCGGCATCCATCACCGACAAGTCGACCGGTTACGCCCTCACCGCCGACCAGGTCGCGGCCTCGGCTCGCAAGGGCGCCACGGCCACGCGAACGGTCTCGACGGGGGAGTGCGCCTGATGCGATCGATCTTTGCGCTGCTGGCCGGGGTCGTGGCGGTGCTGGCGTTCGCCGCGGCGCTGCCGATGGGCTGGGTCGCGACCCACGCGGCCGACGAGGACGGCTACGTGGGGTTCACCACCAGCCTGATCGACGACCCGCAGTTCCGGGCCGAGATCGTGGGGGCCGTGGCCGACGACGTGGTCGACCGCACGGGCGTGTCCGGTGCGTTCGCCGCGCCCGTCCGCTCGGCCGTCGAGGCGGCGGCGACCGCGGTCGCCGACACCGATCAGTTCCGCACCGCCTTCGAGCAGACCCAGCGCGAGTCCCACCGGGCCGTGTTCGACGGCGCCGGCACGTCCGACCGGTTCGTCCTCGACCTCGCACCCGTGGCTGCCGCGATCATCGACGCCGTGACCGGCAACCTGCCGGTCACCCTCGAGTCTCCCGACCAGCTGCTCGTCTCGATCGGCGACCAGGAACAGGCCGCGACGATCGACGCCATCAAGCAGGCGCCGTCGCGCGCGATCCTGCTGGTCGGTGCTGCCGTCGTGGCGGCCGGCCTCAGTCTGCTCGCGGCACGTCGTCGCTCTAGCGCCGTGATGTGGTTGGGACTGGGCGCGGCGCTGGCCGCTGCAGCCGTGCGAGTGGGGGCGCAGGAGATCGTGCCGCGCGTGATCGACCGGACCGTCCCACCGAGCCGACTCGCCGCCCGCGCCCAGGATCTTCTGGCCGGCGCAGCACTCGACTCGTTCGACCACTGGGTGCTCGTGACGCTCATCGCCGGTGGCGTTGCAGCGGTGGTGGGTCTGCTGGCCCGGGCCGCCGGCGGGGCCCGTTGATCAGTTGTCGATCGGTGTGATCGACGGGGTGGTCGTGGTGGTCCTGCCCTTGAGCGCCGCCGGAATGGCCTTGGCCGTGGTGATGGTCTGCTCGGGTGCACGCACCTTGCGGATCAGCCGGAATCCCACGAGCCCCAGGACCGCCATGAGCAGCAGGTAGAAGCCGCTCACGATCAGGAACGCCCACGCGGGGTGCAGGCCGGTCATGGTCAGGAAGTACGCCACCGTGATCGAGAGCAGGATGATCAGCAGCAGACCGAGGAACGCGACCACGGCGAACAGGGCGGCTCCGATGCCACCGGCCTTGACGCTGACCTTCAGCTCGGTCTTGGCCAGGGCGATCTCGGACTGGACCAGGGCCGACACGTCACGACTGACGTCGGCCACCAATCGTCCGATGGTGGGCTGGTCAACGGGCTTCTGCGTCGTGCTCATGCCTGCGACCCTACAAGCCGGATCGTCGGTGCGCCGCCAGAGGACTGCCGATCGTCGCCCGGGCTCAGTCCTCCTCCGTGGCGGTCTTCATGCCGCTGGTGATCTTGTCCATGATCCCGGTGTCCGCCAGCGTGCTGGAATCGCCGACCTCACGGTTCTCCGCGACGTCCCTGAGCAGCCGGCGCATGATCTTGCCCGACCGCGTCTTGGGCAGCTCGGGCACGACCATGATCTGGCGTGGCTTGGCGATGGGGCCGATCTCCTTGCCGACGTGGGCACGCAGCTCCTGGACGACCTCGCTGCCGCCGTCGCCGGCGGACTCGCGCAGGATCACGAAGGCCACGACCGCCTGGCCGGTGGTGTCGTCGGTAGCGCCCACGACGGCCGCCTCGGCGACCTTGGGGTGTGACACGAGTGCCGACTCGATCTCGGTGGTCGACAGGCGATGTCCGGCCACGTTCATGACGTCGTCGACCCGGCCCAGCAGCCAGATGTCGCCATCGTCGTCCTTCTTGGCGCCGTCGCCGGCGAAGTACAGGCCGTCCCACCGGGACCAGTAGGTCTCCTCGTAGCGCTTGTCATCGCCCCAGATGGTGCGCAGCATGGCTGGCCACGGCTGGTTGATGACCAGGTACCCACCCTCGCCGTTGCCGACCGGCTGACCGGTGTCGTCGACGACATCGACGCTGATGCCGGGCACGGCGCGCATCGCCGACCCGGGCTTGGCCGAGGTGACGCCCGGCAAGGGGCTCATCATCTGGGCGCCGGTCTCGGTCTGCCACCAGGTGTCCACGATCGGTGTGGTGCCACCGCCGATGTTCTCGCGGTACCAGATCCAGGCCTCGGGGTTGATCGATTCGCCGACCGAGCCGAGGACGCGCAGGCTCGACAGGTCGTGCTCGGCGGGGATCTGCTCGCCCCACTTCATGCACGTGCGGATCGCCGTCGGCGCGGTGTAGAAGATCGAGACCTTGTACTTCTCGATGATCTCCCACCAACGACCCTTGTGCGGCGTGTCCGGCGTGCCCTCGTACATCACCTGCGTGGCGCCGTTGGCCAACGGTCCGTACACCAGGTAGGAGTGCCCGGTGACCCAGCCGATGTCGGCGGTGCACCAGTAGACGTCGCCGGGCTTGTGGTCGAACACGCCCCAGAAGGTGTAGGCGTTCTGCACCAGGTAGCCACCCGTGGTGTGCAGGATCCCCTTGGGCTTGCCCGTGGTGCCGGACGTGTACATCACGTAGAGCGGGTGCTCTGCGTCGAAGGCTTCCGGCGTGTGGTCGCTCGACGCCTCGTCGACGACGTCGTGCCACCAGACGTCGATGCCGTCGTCGAACGGGATCTCCTCGCCGGTGCGCTTGACGACGAGGACCTTGCGGACCGGGCTGGAGTCGCCGAGCTTGACGATGGCCTCGTCGACGGCCGGCTTGAGGGCCGACGGCTGGCCACGGCGGTATCCGCCGTCGGAGGTGATGATGAGCTTGGCGTCGCAGTCCAGGACCCGGCTGGACAGGGCGTCGGAGCTGAATCCACCGAAGACCACGGTGTGCGGCGCGCCGAGACGCGCGCAGGCGAGCATCGCGATGACGGCCTCGGGAATCATCGGCATGTAGATGGCGACCCGGTCGCCCGCCTCGATGCCCAGCTCGGTGATCGCGTTGGCCGCCCGGCTGACCTCGCCCAACAGATCGGCGTAGGTGATGTCGCGGGTGTCGCCGGGCTCACCGACGAAGTGGATGGCGACGCGGTCGCCGTTGCCTGCCTCGACGTGTCGGTCCACGCAGTTGTAGGCCGCGTTCAACGTGCCCCCGACGTACCACTTCGCGTACGGCGGGTTGGACCAGTCCAGCACCTCGGTGAACGGCTCGGCCCACGTGATGCGCTCGGCCTGCTCGGCCCAGAATGCCAGCGGGTCGGCGTCGGCACGGTCGTACGCGTCGGCCTTCAGGTTGGCGTTGGCGGCCAGGTCGGCGGGCGGTTCGAACCGGCGGTTCTCGTGGGACAGATTGGTGATGCCTTGCTCGGACACGGTGGTGCTCCTCGGTCGGGTCTACGTCCATGGTGGCCCACCGTCACGGTGGTGACAACGGGGTGGCGCCTGCGGGGCCCGCCTCGCTCGTCCCGATCACGGGCCGAGCGAAGCGAGGCAAGGCGCCCGGCGAAGCCGGCAGTGCTCGTCCCGATCATGGGCCGAGCGAAGCGAGGCAAGGCGCCCGGCGAAGCCCGCCTCGCTCGTCCCGATCATGGGCCGAGCGAAGCGAGGCAAGGCGCCCGGCGAAGCCGGCAGCGGCGAGGTACGAGCCGCTGGAGCGACGAAGTCGCGCGCCCTACTTCTCCGATCCCGCCCCCGTCAGGGCCCGCACCTCGAGCTCGACGTAGCGGGCTTCTGCCTCGGCGTCGTGCATCGTGATGGTGCCCAACCAGCCGAAGAAGAATCCGAGCGGGATCGAGATGATGCCCGGATTCGCCAGCGGGAACCAGCTGAAGTCCGCGCCGGTGATCATGGCCGTCTCCGATCCCGACACCACTGGCGAGAAGATCACCAGGGTGACGCACGAGATCAGGCCGCCGTAGATGCTCCAGGTCGCGCCGCGGGTGTTGAAGCGCCGCCAGAACAAGTTGAACAGCAGCGCCGGCAGATTCGCCGATGCGGCGACCGCGAAGGCCAACGCCACCAGGAAGGCGATGTTGAGCTTCTGTGCCGGGATCGACAGCGCGATGGCCACGCCGCCGATGACGAACGCGGACAGGCGGGCGACCTTGACCTCCTGCTTCTCGGTGACCTCGCCCTTCTTCCAGACGTTGGCGTAGAGGTCGTGCGCGACCGAGGACGCCGAGGTCAGCGTCAAGCCAGCCACCACGGCGAGGATCGTCGCGAATGCGACCGCCGAGATGAAGGCCAGCAGCAGCGCGCCACCGGTCGTCCCGGGGCCACCGCCGACGGCTTCGGCCAGCAGCGGTGAGGCGAGGTTGCCGCCGGAGTCGACGATGTCCTGCTTCTTGTCACCGGTGACCAGTGCCGCGGCACCGAAGCCGAGCACCAGGGTCATCAGGTAGAACCCGCCGATGAGGCCGATCGCCCACAGCACCGACTTGCGGGCCTGGCGGGCCGTCGGAACGGTGTAGAAGCGGATCAGGATGTGGGGCAGGCCGGCGGTGCCGAGCACGAGGGCCAGCCCGAGCGAGATGAAGTCGATGCGGCTCGAGGTCGAGACGCCGTACTTCAGGCCGGGCTCGAGGAACGCCTTGCCGGCGCCGCTCTTGTCCGCTGCCGTGCCGAGCATGTCGCTGACGTTGAAGTTGAACTTCGCGAGCACGAGCGCCGTGATCAAGATGGTGCCGCTCATCAGCAGGACGGCCTTGACGATCTGCACCCAGGTGGTGCCCTTCATGCCGCCGACCGTCACGTAGAAGATCATCAGCACGCCGACGCCGGCGATGGTCAGGTTCTTCGTCGCCTGGCTGTCGACGCCGAGCAGCAGCGCGACCAGGGCGCCGGCCCCGACCATCTGGGCCAACAGGTAGAAGATCGACACCACCACGGTCGACGTGGCGGCTGCGGTGCGCACCGGGCGCTGCCGCATCCGGAAGGCCAGCTGGTCGGCCATCGTGAAGCGGCCGGAGTTGCGCAGCAGCTCGGCGACCAGCAGCAGGGCGATGAGCCAGGCGACCAGGAAGCCGATCGAGTACAGGAATCCGTCGTAGCCCGAGAGCGCGATGGCCCCCGAGATGCCGAGGAACGAGGCTGCCGACATGTAGTCGCCGGCGACGGCGAAGCCGTTCTGTGCGCCGGTGAAGCTGCGCCCGCCCGCGTAGTAGTCCGCTGCGGTCTTGTTGTTGCGGCTCGCCCAGAAGGTGATGCCGACGGTGATCAGGACGATGGCGATGAACAGCGAGGCGGTGAGGCCCTGGTTGCTCTGGTCGCTCGCGGTGTGGAACACGATGGTGCTCATCGCTCGATCTCCGCTTCGTACTCGTCGCGAAGGCGGTCCGCGATGGGGTCAAGGTGGGTGGCGGCGAACCTGGCGTACCAGACCGCGATGCCGAAGGTCGTCACGAACTGCAGCAGTCCGAAGACCAGTGCGACGTTGATGTTGCCGAACAGGACGTGTCCCATGAATCCGGCCGCGTAGTTCGACAGCAGGACGTACAGCAGGTACCAGATCATGAACCCGACGGTCACCGGGACGACGAATCCGAGGAAGGTCTTCTTCAGGTGCGTGAAGTCCTCGGACGCGTGGATGCGCTCGTAGGCCGCTTCGGCCTCGGCGCTGATTCTCTCCACCACGTGGTTCACCTCTTTCGTGACGCGGCCAGCACGCGGTGTGCGGCCACCTCGACGCTAGGCGCATTCATGCACTGTGAGCCAGATCACGACACAGGTTCTGCGACGAGGGGCGCCCAGCGGTGCGCCGTACGGAACCGGAGCTGCGACGAGCGGTCGGTCGCGCACGACGAGCGGGACCCACCGTTTCGCCGGACCGTCAGGAGCGGCGGTCGACGTCGACGCGTTCTGGCGTGTGGAGGCGGACCATGGTGCGGGCCACGTTGCCGGGGGCGCGGTGGCGGGTCGCCCAGGACACCGAGATCATCAAGGCGAAGCCGATCGGCACCGACCACAGGGCCGGCTGGCTCATGAGGACGCCGAACCAGCCGTCGGGTCGCGCGCCGATGGTCAGGATCGGCGCCGCCCCGGCGCACAGCCCGCCGCCGACCAGACCGGCGACGGCACCGGTGTCGGTCAGCCCACGCCACCACACGCCGAGCACCAGCAGGGGGCAGAACGTGGACGCGGCCAGTGCGAACGCGAACGTCACCGAGTTGGCGACCGGGATCCGTTCGGCCGACAGGGCGAGCGCCACCGGCACCAGGATGCAGCCGAGCGCGGCGATGCGGAAGGCTGCGACCCCGCCGAGCCGTCCGCGGGCGAGGCCCTGCCCGATCACCCCGGCGACCGACATCGTCAGCCCCGACGACGTCGACAAGAACGCGGCGAAGGCGCCGGCCGTGAGCATCGCGGCGAGGACTTCGCCGAGCGAACCGCCCAGCATCCGCGACGGAAGCTCGAGCACCACGGCATCGGTACGACCCTCGGCGACCAGGTCGCCGGCGTAGACGCGACCGAGGACGCCGTAGATGGTCGGCAGCAGGTAGAAGACGCCGAGCAGTCCCAGCACGATCAGCGTGGTGCGACGGGCAGCGTGGCCGTCGGGGTTGGTGTAGAAGCGCACCACGACGTGCGGCAGCCCCATGGTGCCGAGGAAGGTCGCGACCAGCACCGAGTAGGTCAGGTACAGGCTCGTGGCGTCGGTCCCGCCGAAGGGGCTGAACCAGTCCTCCGCGGCGACCGGCGAGGGACGTCCGTCCGCGGTCCAGGCGTGCAGCAGGAAGAACACCGGCACCAGCAGCGCCGAGAACTTCAGCCAGTACTGGAACGCCTGCACGAACGTGATGCTGCGCATCCCGCCGGACACCACGTTGACCACGACGATGACCGCGACCAGCACCGTGCCGACCCACCCCGGGGCGCCGGTGACAGTGCGCATCGTGAGGCCGGCCCCTTGGAACTGCGGCATGAGGTAGAGCCAGCCGATCGCCACGACCAGCACGCTCGCCACCCGGCGCACCGCCACCGAGCCCAGCCGCATCTGGGCGAAGTCGGGAATCGTGTAGGCGCCGGAGCGTCGCAGCGGGGCGGCGACGAACACCAGCAGCAGCAGGTAGCCGGCCGTCCATCCGATCGGGTACCAGAGCATGTCGGCGCCGTTGGCCAGCACGAGGCCTGCGACGCCGAGGAACGAGGCGGCCGAGAGGTACTCGCCACCGATCGCCGAGCTGTTCCAGACCGGGCTGACCGAGCGCGACGCCACGTAGAAGTCGCTGGTGGTGCGGCTGAATCGCAGGCCGAAGGCGCCGATGCCCAAGGTGGCGAGCGCGACGAGGGTGATGGCGACGATCCCGTAGGTCGTGTTCATGCCGGTCTCGTCATCGGAGGTGGGCGTCGGTCTCGGGGTGGGCGCCGGTCTCGACGAGGTCGGTACCTGATTCGACGAGGTCGGTGAAGTCGCGCTCGGATCGTTCGGCCTGCCGGACGTAGAGCCAGCCGATGGCGCACAGGAACGGATAGACCACGACTCCGAGCAGGATCCAGGGCAGGGGGACCCCGAACACCCGGGTGGTGGTGGAGCTGTCCATGGTCAAGAACACGACCGGGAGCATGCCGATGGACAGCAGGAGCGTCGTGACGACAGTCAGTGCGGCGCGCAGCTGCGAGCGGATCAGCGAGCGCATGTACACCTCGCCGACCCCGGTCGACTCGTCGATCTCCTGACGCACCGAGCGCGGCCTGTGTCGTGGCGCGGAGGCCAGCGCGCTGGTGATCCGGACCCGGCCGGCGCTCGGTGGCGGCTCGTCGATCACGTGAGCGGTCCGGATCGCGGGACCCGCTCGTGGATGAGCTCGCGCAGGGTGCGGGTGTGGCGGCGGGCGACCTGGATCTCCGTCGTGGTGGCGCCGAGGTCGACCAGCACGCTGCATCGACCGGCCTGCACGTGCACCTCACGCACGTGCGCCAGATTCACGACGTGACTGCGGTGCACCCGGACGAACCCGGCCGCGGCCCAGGTGTCAGCGAGCGTCGACAGCGGGGTGCGGATCAGGTGGCTGCCGCCGTCGGTGGTGTGCAGCCGCACGTAGTCGCCCTGCGCCTCGACGAGGGCGACTGCCGAGCGCTGCACGAAGCGGGTCACGCCACCGAGCTCGACGGCGATCGAGGTCTCGCCGTCCGCAGGATCGGTGTCGGCGTCGCAGACCCGTCGCACGCTCTCGCGCAGTCTCTCCTCGCGGATGGGCTTGAGCAGGTAGTCCGCAGCGTTCAGCTCGAAGGCCTCGACCGCGTGGGCGTCGTGGGCCGTGACGAACACGATGGCCGGTGGCTGCTTGAACCGGCTCAGCAGTCCGGCGATCTCCAGTCCGCTCAGGCCCGGCATCGCGATGTCCAGGAACACCAGATCGACGTCGCCGCCCTCGAGCACGCGCAGCGCCTCGGTGCCTGACCGCGCGGCGCGCACGTCCGCGATGCGCTCGTCGCGCTCGAGCAGGTAGACCAGCTCGTCCAGCAGCGGTCGCTCGTCATCGACGACGAGCGCGCGCAGCCGAGCCGGGGTCATGGGCCGATCGTAGGCCGGTGCGTGCTCCAGGTCACGGTTTGCGGGTCGCCGTCCGGGTCCGCGCCGGCATCGACTCGACATCGGCGTGGTCAGGTGCCACGGTGAGACGTCCTGTCCAGACAGCACGAAGCAGTCCCGTCTGGATGAGATATCTTGACGTCAAGAAACTTTCCCCATCCATCCCCTTCCACATCCAACCCCTTCTTCATCCAACCCCTTCTTCATCCAACCCTGTGCGCGAAACGGAGATCCCGTGGCTGAGTCGACGATCATCTACACCCACACCGACGAGGCGCCCGCGCTGGCGACGTACTCGTTCCTGCCGATCATCCGGGCCTACGCCGCCCAGGCCGGCGTCTCGGTGGAGACCCGCGACATCTCGCTCGCCGGTCGCGTCCTCGGTCAGTTCACCGATCGACTTCCCGCTGACCAGCAGGTGCCCGACGCGCTGTCCGAGCTGGGCGATCTGGTCAAGCAGCCCGGGGCCAACATCATCAAGCTGCCGAACATCTCGGCGTCCGTGCCGCAGCTGAAGGCCGTCATCGCCGAGCTGCAGCAGCAGGGCTTCGACCTGCCGAAGTACCCCGAGGATCCGCAGACCGACGACGAGCGCGACATCCGCGCTCGGTACGACAAGGTCAAGGGCAGCGCCGTCAACCCCGTGCTCCGCGAGGGCAACTCCGACCGGCGTGCCCCGGCCTCGGTCAAGAACTATGCCAAGGCGCACCCGCACTCGATGGGTGCGTGGAGCCCGGATTCGAAGACCAACGTCGCGACGATGGATGCCGATGACTTCCGTTCCAACGAGCAGTCCGTCGTCCTTGCGGCCGACGACGATCTGACGATCCGGCTCACCGCGCCCGACGGCACCGTCACGGTCCTCAAGGACTCGCTGCCCGTGCTGGCCGGCGAGGTCGTGGACGCGACGGTCATGCGGGCCGCAGCCCTCGACACCTTCCTGACCGCGCAGATCAAGCGCGCGAAGGACGAAGGCGTCCTGTTCTCGGTGCACCTGAAGGCCACGATGATGAAGGTCTCCGATCCGATCATCTTCGGCCGCGTCGTGCGGGCCTTCTTCCCGCGGACCTTCGCGCAGTACGGCGATGCCCTCCAGGCCGCCGGACTGAGCCCCAACGATGGGCTCGGCGGCATCCTCAGTGGCATCGGCACGCTGGACCAGGCCGAGGAGATCAAGGCCTCCTTCGAGGCCGAGCTCGCGGCGGGCCCGGAGCTGGCGATGGTCGACTCCGACCAGGGCATCACCAACCTGCACGTGCCCAGCGACGTCATCGTCGACGCTTCGATGCCGGCCATGATCCGGACGTCGGGTCACATGTGGGGACCTGACGGCGAAGAGGCCGACACCCTCGCCGTGATCCCCGACAGCAGCTACGCCGGCGTCTATCAGGCGGTGATCGAGGACTGCCGAGCCCACGGCGCGTACGACCCGACGACGATGGGATCGGTGCCCAACGTCGGCCTGATGGCCCAGGCCGCCGAGGAGTACGGCAGTCATGACAAGACCTTCCAGATCCCGGTCGCGGGCACGGTGCAGGTCGTGGACTCCGCCGGCTCGGTGCTGATGGAGCACGCCGTCGAGCCTGGTGACGTGTGGCGCGCCTGCCAGACCAAGGACGTCCCGATCCGCAACTGGGTCGAGCTGGCCGTGACCCGCGCTCGCGCGTCGGGCACCCCGGCGATCTTCTGGCTCGATCCCTCGCGCGCCCACGACGCCAATCTGATCGCCAAGGTGGAGGCCTACCTGGCAGAGCAGGACACCGACGGGCTGACCATCGAGATCATGAGCCCGGCCGAGGCCACGACCTACTCCCTCGAGCGCATCCGCCGCGGCGAGGACACCATCAGCGTCACCGGAAACGTCCTGCGGGACTACAACACCGATCTGTTCCCGATCCTCGAGCTCGGCACCAGCGCCAAGATGCTGTCGGTCGTCCCGCTGATCAATGGCGGCGGCCTGTTCGAGACCGGCGCGGGCGGCTCGGCGCCCAAGCACGTGCAGCAGCTGGTCAAGGAGAACTACTTGCGCTGGGACAGCCTCGGTGAGTTCCTCGCCCTGGCGGTCAGCTTCGAGCACCTCGCGCAGACCACTGACAACGCCCGCGCCCAGGTGCTGGCCGACACGCTCGACCGCGCCACCGGCA
Organism: Propionibacteriales bacterium; assembly: GCA_038242985.1. Lineage (GTDB taxonomy): Bacteria > Actinomycetota > Actinomycetes > Propionibacteriales > Nocardioidaceae > Aeromicrobium. Next base: position 23,910 of record JBBSRN010000005.1, read on the forward strand.
CGTTCCTGGCCGAGAACCGCTCACCCGGTCGCAAGCTGGGCACGATCGACAACCGTGGCAGCCACTTCTACCTCGCGCTGTACTGGGCCCAGGAGCTCGCGAAGCAGGACGATGACGCCGAGCTGGCGACCTCGTTCGGCGAGCTGGCCGAGAGGCTGGCCGGCGAGGAGGACGCGATCGTGGCCGAGCTGCTCGCCGTGCAGGGGGAGCCGGCCGACATCGGCGGCTACTTCCGGCCCGACGTCGAGCTGGCCACCGCCGTCATGCGGCCCAGCCAGACCCTCCACGACGCCCTGGCCATCCTCCCCTGACCCCGAGATTTGGCGGGATCTGCACCAAGATCATCAGGCCTGTGGTGCACCGGGGGCCAAATCTCGGGGGCCCTCGTCGTCGCCGAGGCCCCGGGCGTGCAGGGCCTCGCCGGTGGCGTGGGCCTGCGCGACGGTGCGGATCGCCAACGGGGTGAGGTAGGCGCGTGGTGATCGTTCGAGCCCTCGGGCCCGGGCTGCGTCGCGGGTCTCGGCAGCGATGGCGGCGATGCGGGGGATCGCCGCGATCATCAGGGAGAACGACAGCGCGACCTTCTCGGGTCGGACGCCGAATCGGCGGAACGGGCCGAGTCCGCGGGTGATGGCGTCGAGCAGCCGGTCGGTGGGGGTGGTTGCGGTGAACGTCGTCGCTGCGACGACCAGGGCGAGAACGGTCGCAGCGACCTCGACGGCGGCCGGCCAGCCGCGTTGCCAGACCTGAAAGCCGGCGAGCACGGCGACGATCAGCAGCATGGGCCGCAGTCCGCGCCAGAGCTCCCGCAGGGGGACCCCCGCGGAGACCGCGAGCAGGAGCGAGACTCCGGCCGCCGTGGTTGCCGGCCACGGCCCGCGCAGCGCCACCACGACGATCCCGTAGCCGATCAGCAGCGCGAGCTTCGGCCCGGCGGGGATCCGGTGCAGCGGACTGGATCCTGGATGGTGCACGCCCAGGCTCACCGCTCTCATGCGGTACGCCTCATCGGCGCGACTGCTCGCGGTAGTGAGCGACGGCGTCGCCAGCTGGTCCGTCGAAGTCGATGCGACCGTCGGCGATCACCAGCGCGCGATCGCACCGAGCCGCGAGATCGAGATCGTGGGTGGCCAGGACGACCTGCTGGTCGAGCCCGAGCAGCAGGTCGCCGATCAGCCGGGTGTTCGCGAGATCGAGCAACGTCGTGGGCTCGTCCGCGACGACGACGTCGGGGTGGGTGGCCAGCACGCCGGCGACGGCGAGCAGCTGCTGCTGGCCGCCGGACAGGGCGTGCACGCTGGTGTCGGCACGATGTCCCAGACCGAATCTCTCGAGCACCGCCCGAGCTCGGACGTCTCGCTGGCGCGCGTCCTTGACGTCGCGGCGCAGCGACAGGGCCACGTCCTCGACCGCGGTCGGCATGACCAGCTGCGAAGCCGGGTTGGTGAAGACGAATCCGACTCGGCGCCGCACGGCCGATCCGTGCTCGGCGACGTCGACGCCGTCGATGCGCACGTGGCCTGAGCTGGCGGTGACCAGTCCGTTCAGGAGCCGCGCGAAGGTCGACTTGCCCGATCCGTTGGCGCCGATCAGGGCGATGCGCCGCTCGGTGAGGCTGGCGGTGATGTCACGCAGGATCGAGACGTCGGCGCCGGTGGTGGTGGCGGTGACCTCGACCCCGTCGAGCTCGATGTGCGCCACGGAGGCAGCCTACGGACGCCGCGACAGCAGCTGGGGGAAGGCGCGATGCACGCCGGCGGCCACCACGGCGGCGACGGCGAGCTTGGCGAGATCGGCCGGTACGTACGGCAGCGCGAAGGCGATGCCCTTCGGGTACGACACATCGCCTGTGATCGCGATGCTGGCGGCGCCCGCAAGCGTGACGACGGCCTCGCCCAGCAACCCGCCCATGATCACGACGACCGCGGTCACCGCCACGCCGCGAGCCCTGAAGCGTTCGACGACGAATCCGGTGGCCAGCGCAGCGACCGGGAAGGCGAGCAGGTAGCCGGACGTGGGTCCGCTGAACGGTGCGAGCCCAGCCTGGCCGCCGGCGAAGATCGGCAGCCCGGCCGCTCCGACCCCGACGTACAGGGCGACGGCCGCGAACCCGCGCACGGCACCGAGCACGGCGCCGGTCAGGAAGATCGCCAACAGCTGCAACGTGATGGGCACGCCGTTGACACCGAACGGTAGTGCTGCGGACACTGCGCACACCGCGATGAGCGCGGCGAACGTGGCGATGAGCGCGAGGTCGGTGGTGCTCATGGCCCGGCGCTTCGCGCCAGTCGTGGTCGAGCTCATCACTTCTCCTGATCCAGCACCTGAACGGTGATCAGGTGAACGGTGTTCAGGTTAGCCGATACGCTGCCGCCATGGCCAACAGTCTCGACGACGTCGTCACCGGCGCGCTCGGCGTGCTGGACGCGTACGGCCTGGAGTTCTGCTCGATGCGCCGGGTCGCGTCGGCCCTCGGCGTGCAGCCCAGCGCGCTGTACCACCACGTCCCGAACAAGCAGACCCTGCTCGCTCTGATGGCCGATCGCCTCGTGGAGGACATCCACGTGCCGCAGGCCGGTCCGGTGCAGGATCGCGCAACCGGGCTCGCCCGAGCGCTCCGGTTCGCCATGCTCTCGGTTCGCGACGGCGCCGAGGTCGTGGCCACGGCGTCGGCGTTTCGCCTCGGGGTCTCACGGGTCGAGTCCGAGCTCGCCGACGTGCTGCGGGACCGGGACGGCGCCCGCACCCTGCTGCTGTTCGTCTTCGGCCACACCCAGGCCACCCAGATGCACCGTCTGGCCAGCGCGGTCGGAGCCATCGACCCGGACCCCGACCTCGACGCCTCCTTCGAGCGCGGCCTGGCCATCGTCATGCGAGGCCTGCGCCTGTCCTGAGCATCGGCTGGGCAAGCCGAAGCGATGTCGGTGCTGAGCTGTTGAACATTTGGGCCGCTGGGGCGGAGAGCGCAGCGAGCCTGGATGGAGTTCCTGAGGTGGCCATGGGTCGAGCGAAGTGAGGCTGGGCGCCGGAGCGAAGTGAGGCAGCGGTGAGTGACGACCCGCTGGGGCGGGGAGCGCAGCGACCCGCGCGCCCTACCAGGAGGCCAACAGCGGCCGACCCTCGTCGTAGCCGGCCGTGCTCTGCAGGCCGATGACGGCGCGATCGTGGAACTCAGCGATGCTGCG
>JBBSRN010000006.1:0-26740 GCA_038242985.1 Propionibacteriales bacterium
GAGGACCTGGGCTGCGGCCAGCTGCTCGAGACAGGCCGCTCCGTCGACAGCCTCGTCGACGGTGAATCCGGCGAGCTCCAGATTGGTCCTGATCAACAGGCGGATCGATTCCGTGTCATCGACCACCAGGACTCTGGGCATGAACGTCACGGTAGTCCTCGTGCGGTAGGCTCACACGGCAGTTGAAGAGATTGGTCCGGTGTGACTTCGCACCCACCGGGCCCCCGTAGCTCAGGGGATAGAGCACCGCCCTCCGGAGGCGGGGGCGCAGGTTCGAATCCTGCCGGGGGCACCATCGTGTGATCTCTGCGGAGATCCCAGAACACCCGAACCCACCACGAGGGTTCGGGTGTTCTGGGTTTTCGGACGGGCGGCCCGGTCAGACTCATACCCCCAGGGGGTAATGTTGAGGACATGGGCACCGATCACGTCGACACAGACACCGACCGGGCTGATGGACGCCCGATGGACCCACCGGGCTACGTCGACAACAAGGACGCTCATCTCAAGCGCTTGCGCCGGGCGGAGGGTCAGGTTCGCGGGCTGCAACGGATGGTCGAGTCCGACACCTACTGCATCGACGTGCTGACTCAGGTGTCAGCGGCGACGAGGGCGCTGGAGTCGTTCGCGCTGGCCCTGCTCGATGAACATCTCAGCCACTGCGTGGCCGGCGCCATCCAGGGTGGCGGCGAGAACGCCGACCTGAAGGTCAAGGAAGCCAGCGCCGCCATCGCGCGACTCGTGCGGTCCTGACACCGACACACCAATTCAGAACGAGAGGGCTCACCATGACGGACAACAACCAGATCGATCAGGAGACCACCGCCGATGCGGTCAGCGTCGTGAAGGATCCGGTGTGCGGCATGGACGTCGATCCGCACGGCACGGAGCTCCGCTCCGAGCACGGCGGGCATTCCTACTACTTCTGCTCTGGGCACTGTCAGGGGAAGTTCGACGCCGACCCCGATGCGTACCTCGGCGAGGCTCCTGCTCCGACAGCGACCGCGGTGACCGGGGCGGCGGAGTACACCTGCCCGATGCATCCTGAGATCCGTCAGGTGGGGCCCGGTTCCTGCCCGATCTGCGGCATGGCGCTGGAGCCGGTGGAGATCACTGCCGATAGTGGACCCAACCCTGAGCTCGCGGACATGAGCCGGCGTTTCTGGTTCGGTCTCGCGCTGGCGCTGCCAGTGTTCCTGCTGGAGATGGGCGGCCACCTGTTCCCGGCGGTGCACGACGTGATCTCGCCCAAGACGTCCACGTGGATCCAGTTCGTGCTGGCGACTCCGGTCGTGCTGTGGGCGGGCTGGCCGTTCTTCAAGCGCGGCTGGGCGTCGGTGCGGACCATGAATCTGAACATGTTCACGCTGATCGCGATGGGCACCGGTGTGGCCTGGGTCTTCAGCGTGGTCGCGACGCTGGCGCCGGGCCTGTTCCCCGATTCCTTCCGATCCGCTGATGGGACGGTTGACGTCTACTTCGAGGCCGCTGCGGTCATCACGGTCCTGGTGCTGCTGGGTCAGGTGCTGGAGCTGCGCGCCCACGAGCAGACGTCCGGTGCGATCAAGGCGCTGCTGGACCTCACGCCGAAGACCGCGCGGCGGATTGCCGCCGACGGCACCGAGGATGAGGTGCCGCTGGATGAGGTGCAGCTGGGCGATCGGATCCGGGTGCGACCCGGTGAGAAGATCCCGGTCGACGGCGAGGTCCAGGAGGGCCGCTCGTCGATCGATGAGTCACTGGTCACCGGCGAGTCGATGCCCGTGACCAGGACCAGCGGTGAAGCGGTCATCGGTGGGACGGTGAATCAGACCGGCGGTCTGGTGATCGTGGCCCAGAAGGTGGGCCGCGAGACGATGCTGGCCCGGATCGTGGACATGGTGGCCCAGGCCCAGCGTTCGCGTGCCCCCATCCAGGGCCTGGCCGACCGGGTCGCGTCCTTGTTCGTCCCGGCCGTCATCGCCATCGCCGTCATCGCGTTCGCGATCTGGTCCCTGGTCGGTCCCGATCCGCGATTCGCCCATGCGCTGATCGCGGCGGTCACCGTTCTCATCATCGCGTGTCCCTGCGCTCTGGGCCTGGCCACGCCGATGTCGATCATGGTCGGCGTGGGCCGCGGTGCTGGGCTCGGCGTCCTGATCAAGAACGCCGAGGCGCTCGAACGGATGGAGAAGGTCGACACGTTGGTGGTGGACAAGACCGGGACCTTGACCGAGGGGCGCCCGTCGATGACACACCTGGAGGCGACGAACGGCTTCGACGCCGACCACGTGCTCAGCGTGGCCGCGAGCGTCGAACGCGCCTCCGAGCACCCGCTGGGTCGGGCGATCGTCGAGGCCGCCGAGGCCGCCGGCCTGGACATCGCCGACGTCACCGATTTCGATTCACCGGTCGGCAAGGGCGTGCGGGGGAAGGTCGCCGGTCAGCACGTCGTGATCGGCAACGCCGACTTCGTGGGAGACGCCGGCGTCGACACCGATGAGCTGGCAGCCCGCGCCGATGAGCTTCGCGGCGAAGGCGCCACGGCGATCTTCCTGGGCATCGAGGGCCGTCTGGCCGCGGTGCTGGCCATCGCCGACCCGATCAAGGCGTCGACCGCCGAGGCGATCGCCGCCCTGCACGACGACGGCATCCGCATCATCATGCTGACCGGTGACAACCAGACCTCCGCCGAAGCCATCGCGCGCCAGCTGGGCATCGACGAGGTCGAGGCCGGGGTCCTGCCGGACCGCAAGAGCGCCGTGGTCGAACGACTGCGCGGTGAGGGCAGGATCATCGCGATGGCCGGCGACGGCGTCAACGACGCACCAGCCCTCGCGGCCGCCGACGTCGGCATCGCGATGGGAACCGGTACCGACGTCGCCATCGAGAGTGCGGGAATCACCCTTCTCGGAGGCGATCTCACCGGCATCGTCCGCGCCCGCAAGCTCTCCGAGGCGACCATGTCCAACATCCGGCAGAATCTCGTCTTCGCCTTCGCCTACAACTCAGCAGGCATCCCGATCGCCGCAGGACTGCTGTACCCGGTCTTCGGGTTGCTGCTCTCCCCGATCATCGCGGCCGCCGCGATGTCCCTGTCCTCGGTCAGCGTGATCGGCAACGCGTTGCGGTTGCGCACCCAGAAGCTGTGACCACCCTGCCGGCCGGAAGCACCGCAAGCCGGCGCCGACGCGCTGGGCGTACTGTCGCGGCACCACGCCAACCACGCACGACAGCCGAGGGAAAGTCATGAACGAGGAACCGTCACGTCCGGCAGCGTCCACCGAAAGCGACCCCGAACGCAACACTGGGGCGTCGGGTCGATCGACGCTTCGATCCCTGGGCGTCATCGGCTCATCGGCCAAGGAGAACGAGCATCGACTGCCCCTGCACCCGGAGCACCTCGCCAGCCTCGACGAGGACCTGCGCGCCTGCATCCGGCTCGAGCACGGCTACGGCGAGAAGTTCGGTTTCGCCGACGCCGAGCTGGCGGACCTCGTCGCGGGCATGGCGTCGCGCGATGAGCTGCTGGCCGAGTCGGACGTGGTGCTGCTGCCCAAGCCGCAGCTGGCCGACGTGCGGGCGATGCGGCACGGGTCGACCCTCTGGGGATGGCCACACTGCGTGCAGGACTCGGCGCTGACCCAGGTCTCCATCGACCGCGGTCTGACCGTGATCGCGTTCGAGGCGATGAACCACTGGACCCTCGACGGAGGTGTCGGTCTGCACGTGTTCCACAAGAACAACGAGCTCGCCGGCTACTCCTCGGTGATCCACGCGATGGAGCTGGCCGGCATCACCGGCGACTACGGACCTCGCCGGACGGCGATCGTCATCGGCTTCGGGGCCACCGCGCGCGGAGCCGTCACCGCGCTCAACGCGCACGGCGTGCACGAGGTCGCCGTGCTGACCCATCGCACGGTCGCCGCCGTCGGATCGCCCATCCACTCCGTCCGGATCCGCCAGCTCGATCCCGACCCGGCGGACGGATCGTTGAGTGTCATCACCGAGCGCGGCCGTGAACCCCTGGCCGCCTACCTCGCCGAGAACGACATCATCGTCAACTGCACCCTGCAGGATCCGCTCGACCCACTGACGTACCTGACCGCGGACGAGCTGACTTCGTTCAAGCGCGGGAGCGTCATCGTCGACGTCTCCTGCGACGAGGGCATGGGCTTCGGCTGGGCCCGGCCCACCGGATTCGACGATCCGGCGTTCGAGGTCGGCGACCACGTCCTGTACTACGCGGTCGACCACAGCCCGTCGTACCTGTGGGCGTCGGCGACGTGGGAGAACAGCGCAGCGCTCACGCCGTTCCTGCGCACCGTGCTGACCGGGGCTGCGGAGGTCGAGGCGGATGAGACCCTGCAGCGAGCCACCGAGATCCGCGACGGCCAGGTGTTGAACCCATCGATCCTGACCTTCCAGGGACGCGCCACGGAGCACCCCTACCCCCTGCTGTAGGACACGTGCGGTGAGTCCTGCGCGACTGTCGGACCGGTCGTGCAGGGTGGAGCCGTGAAGCCACACGTCCTCGGTCGTTCGCACGCCCAGGGTCTCGACGTGGACGCCTGCGGGACACCGCGGTTCACCACCGGCGCCGAGGTGGTCCGACACCTCGGCGCGGTGCAGTCGCAGCTGCACGACATGGCGCTGTGGTCGATCGGTCGACGCTGCGGTCGGACGTTGGACGAGCTGCAGGCCGAGTTCGACGACGGCGCCTTCGTCCGCACCCACGTGCTGCGACCCACCTGGCACGACGTCATGCTCGAGGACCTGTGGTGGCTGCAGTCCCTGACGGCCCGCCGCGTCCACCGCCTCGGCGCAGCCCAGCGCCGAGAGCACGACATCGACGACGCCCTGCTGGCAGACGCCCGCGCGGCCACGTCCGTCGCGCTCGCGACCGGCCCGGCCACGCGGGACGAGCTCGCCCGAGCACTGGTCGCTGCCGGGGTCGAGGTCACCGTGCCGCAGATGACCCACGTCGCGATGCACCTGGAGACCGAGTGCCTGATCGCGAGCGGTCCGCTGCAGGGCACACAGCACACCTACAGGCTGCTGCCGCCCGCCCCGCCCGCCCCGCCGGAGCGACCCCGCGACGACCTGCTCGCCGACGTGGCCCGTCGATACGCCCGCGGGCACGGCGCCTTCCGCGACCGCGACCTCGCGTGGTGGACCAGTCTGACGCTCACCGAGGCGCGGCGCGCGATCGAGCTGGCCGGCCTGAGCCTCCGCACCATCGATGGCGAGGCGTACGCCGTGCCCGACCACGTCGTCGACGCCGATCCTGCGCCGGCCACGCTGCTGTCGAACTACGACGAGTACTTCTCCTACTCCCGCGATCCACCCGACTTCGAGCAGACGTCGGACTCACCGGAGCAGATCCTGCGCGGCACGGGTCTGCTGCTCGTCGACGGTGCCCTGGCCGGGCGATGGACCCGCACGATCAGGACCACGACGGTCGACGTCGACGTCATCTGTCGTCCGACGATGACCGGCCCGTTGCGCCGGGCGGTCGAGCGCGAGGCGGACGCATTCGGCCGCTTCCTCGGGCGTGTGGCGCGGCTCACCGTCTCCGGCTGAGAATTCGGCCCGAACCGGCGGCCAGACCTCCGTCCCGCAGCATGGCTCATCGCGCTAGTGTGGTCTGAAGATTTGCAAGCACACCGCAACGGGACGAAAGAGGCGATCGAGGCCGTGGCCGAGACCTCGCAGGACACTCCAACCCCAGACTTCGGAACCAACCAGTGGCTGGTCGAGGAGATGTACGAGCAGTACGAGGCCGACCCGAAGTCGGTCGACCCCTCGTGGGCCGACTTCTTCGAGAAGGGCGGCACGCCGGACGGTTCAGCTGCTGAGGGCTCATCGAACGGCAGCACGCCGGAGTCAGCCGCGCGTCCGCCGCAGGCTCAGGAGGCCGGCCCGGGCCACGTGGAGTCCTCGGCACCGGCCGCCGCCGAGGACACTCCCACCGAACGGCCCGAGCCGGGCGCGTCACCAGACCCCACCCCCGCGCCCAACGCTCCCGCCTCAGATGCCGCGGACGTCAAGGAACCGGTCGAGACGTCCAAGGCCGCACCGCAGAAGGCCACACCAGACAGCGCCACACCTGACAAGGCCAGCAAGACCAAGGCGTCCAAGGCACCTGCCGCTGAGCCGGCGACGGGTCCTGGCGATGTCGAGAAGGTCGTGCTGCGCGGCGCAGCTGCGCGCACCGCCCAGAACATGGACGCCAGTCTCGCGGTCCCCACCGCCACCAGCGTGCGGTCTGTGCCGGTCAAGCTGTTGTTCGACAACCGCGTCGTCATCAACAACCATCTCGCCCGTGCGCGCGGTGGCAAGGTGTCCTTCACGCACCTCATCGGCTACGCCGTGGTCAAGGCCGCGGCGGCGATGCCGGAGATGAACACCGGGTACGAGACCAACGACAAGGGCAAGCCGGTCCAGCTGAAGCCCGAGCACGTCAACTTCGGTCTGGCCATCGACCTGCAGAAGCCCGACGGCTCACGACAGCTGCTCGTGCCGTCGATCAAGGCGGCCGAGACGTTGAACTTCGTGGGCTTCTGGTCGGCTTACGAGACGATGGTCAAGAAGGCGCGCGACGGCAAGCTCGAGGTCAGCGACTTCAAGGGCACCACGCTCTCGCTCACCAACCCCGGCGGCATCGGCACCAATCACTCGGTGCCCCGCCTGATGGCCGGTCAAGGCGTCATCGTCGGCGTCGGCTCGATGGAGTACCCGCCTGAGTTCCAGGGCGCTTCGGACCACACCCTCGCGCAGATGGCGATCTCGAAGATGGTGACACTCACCTCCACCTACGACCACCGCGTCATCCAGGGCGCCCAGTCCGGTGAGTTCCTCAAGCGCATCCACCGCATGCTCCTGGGCGAGGAGGGCTTCTACGACGAGATCTTCCGGGCCCTCAAGATCCCCTACGAGCCCATCAGGTGGGCGCAGGACATCGCCGTCAGCCACGACGACGAGGTGCACAAGCAGGCCCGCGTCCTCGAGCTGATCCATGCGTTCCGGGTGCGCGGGCACCTGATGGCCGACACGAACCCGCTGGACAAGACCCCCCGCGTCCACCCTGACCTCGACACCGCCTCGCACGGACTCACGCTGTGGGACCTCGACCGCGAGTTCGCCACCGGCTCGTTCGGCAACGGCAAGCGCTTCATGAAGCTGCGCGAGATCCTCGGCATCTTGCGCGACAGCTACGCGCGCACCATGGCCGTGGAGTACATGTACATCCAGGAGCCGGCAGAGCGGGCCTGGTTCCAGGAGCGCATCGAACGTCCACACACCAAGCCGCCGCGGGAGGAGCAGCTGCGCATCCTGCAGAAGCTCAACCAGGCCGAGGCGTTCGAGACGTTCCTGCAGACCAAGTTCGTCGGCCAGAAGCGCTTCAGCCTCGAGGGCGGCGAGACGACCATCCCGCTGCTCGACGAGATCTGCGAGGGCGCCGCGGCCGACCAGCTCGAGGAGGTGTGCATCGGCATGGCACACCGGGGCCGGCTCAACGCGCTGGTCAACATCGCTGGCAAGCGCGCCAGCCGGGTGTTCCGCGAGTTCGAGGGCAACATCGATCCGCGCACGGTCCAGGGTTCGGGCGACGTGAAGTACCACCTCGGCGTCGAGGGCAAGTTCACCTCGGACAACGGCGACACCATCAAGGTCTCGATCGCGGCCAACCCGTCGCACCTGGAGGTCGTCGATCCGGTGCTGGAGGGCATCACCCGGGCCAAGCAGGACCGGTTGAACCGCGGTGAGGAGTTCCCGGTGCTGCCGGTGCTCGTGCACGGCGACGCGGCCTTCGCCGGGCAGGGGGTCGTGGCGGAGACCATGAACCTGTCGAAGCTGCGCGGATACCGCACGGGCGGCACGATCCACGTGATCGTGAACAACCAGGTCGGGTTCACGACGTCACCGTCGTCGTCGCGCTCCTCCACCTACTGCACCGATGTCGCCCGCATGATCCAGGCGCCGGTGTTCCACGTCAACGGTGACGATCCGGAGGCGTGCATCCGCGTTGCGCAGCTCGCCTATGAGTACCGCCGCACGTTCCACAAGGACGTCGTCATCGATCTGGTCTGCTACCGCCGCCGTGGTCACAACGAGGGCGATGATCCCAGCTTCACCCAGCCGCTGATGTACGACACGATCAACACCAAGAAGTCGGTGCGCAAGCTGTACACCGAGGCGCTGGTCGGTCGTGGCGACATCACCCTGGAGGAGGCCGAGGTCGCCCTCTCGGACTACCAGGCCCAGCTCGAGCGCAACTTCAAGGAAGTCAAGGAAGGCAGCGCCGACCCCGCCTACACCCGCACGCCGGTCTATCCCGAGAAGCCCGATCACACCGGCGAGCTCGTCACCGCGGTCACGCCGGAGATGCTCAAGGCGATCAGCGACTCGTACACCAACGTGCCCGAGGGCTTCACGGTCCATCCCAAGGTGCTGCCGCAGCTGCAGCGTCGTGCCGGCGCCATCACCAGCGGCCCGATCGACTGGGGCACCGGCGAGATCATCGCCATGGGCTCGTTGCTGGCCGAGGGGCGTCCGGTGCGTCTGGCCGGTCAGGACACCCGTCGCGGCACGTTCACCACACGCTTCGCCACCATCATCGATCGTGAGAACGCCGAGGAATGGACGCCGCTGACGCACGTCAGCGAGGACCAGGCGACGTTCTACGTCTACGACTCGCTGCTGAGCGAGTACGCCGCGCTCGGCTTCGAGTACGGCTACTCGGTGGCCCGGCCCGAGGCCCTCACGATGTGGGAGGCCCAGTTCGGCGACTTCGTCAACGGCGCCCAGTCGGTCATCGATGAGTACATCTCGGCCGGCGAGACCAAGTGGGGCCAGAAGTCAGGCGTCGTCCTGCTGCTGCCCCACGGATACGAGGGTCAGGGCCCGGATCACTCGTCGTCGCGCATCGAGCGGTTCCTCGATCTGTGCGCCGACGGCTCCATGACCGTCGCCCAGCCGTCGACACCGGCGTCGTACTTCCACCTGTTGCGTCGACAGGCCCTGGAGGCCGAGCACCGGCCGCTGATCGTGGCCACCCCGAAGTCCATGCTGCGCAACAAGGTAGCGGTGTCGGCGCCGGAGGACTTCACCAGCGGAACCTTCCGCCCGGTGATCGGCGACGCGGCGTTCGGTGAGGGCGCTGCCGACGTCACTGCGGTCGACACGGTGCTGATCTGCTCGGGCAAGATCTACTGGGACCTGGTCGCCGAGCGCAAGAAGCGCGAGTCCGACTCGCTCACCACGGCCATCGTGCGCCTCGAGCAGGTGTACCCGCGCCCCGTCGACGAGCTCAACGCCGAGGTGGCCCGCTTCAGCGGTGCCACGGACGTGCGTTGGGTGCAGGACGAGCCGGCCAACCAGGGACCGTGGCCGCACGTCGCGATGCACCTCAGCGGGGAGTTCGGCGGACTGCCCCTGTCACGCGTCTCGCGGCCGGAGTCCTCCACCACGGCGGTGGGCTCCCACAGCCGCCACCTGGAGGAGCAGCAGCAACTCATGGACCAGGCCTTCAGCTGACCGATCCCCGAGATTTGGCTTCTCCTGCACCAGACGGGGTCCTCCCGTGGTGCACAGAGAGCCAAATCTCGGGGTCGTGTCAGAGGGTCAGGACGATCTTGCCGAAGACGTCGCCGTCCTTGACCGCCGTGATCGCCTCGGCCGCCCGATCCATCGGCAGCACCCGCTCGACCAGAGGGCGGGTGCCGGTCTCGGCCATGAACCGGGCCAAGGCGTCGAGCTCGTCGCGGGTGCCCATGGTGGATCCGCGCACCGTGATCTGGCGGAAGAAGATGTGCTGCAGCTCGGCGGCCGTGGCATCGCCGGACGTAGCACCGGAGATGACGATCGTGCCTCCGGACCGCACCGACTTGACCGAGTGCGACCACGTGGCGCGACCGATCGTCTCCATCACGGCGTCGACGCGAGCGGGGAGCCGCTCGCCGGACTCGAAGGTCTCGTGCGCGCCGATCTCAAGCGCCCGCTGCCGGCTGTCCACGTTGCGGCTGGTGACCAGCACGCGGTAGCCCGCGGCCCGCGCCAGCATGATCAGCGACGTGGCCATGCCACCGCCGGCGCCCTGGATCAGCACGGTGTCACCGGGCGAGAGATCGGCCTGCGTGAACAGCATTCGGTAGGCCGTCAGCCACGCCGTCGGCAGGCACGCGGCCTCCTCGAACGACAGATCGGCGGGTTTCGGCACCACGTTGCGCCGCGGCACCGCCACCCGCTCGGCGAACGTACCTGCATGCCGCTCGGACAGTAGCGACCGATCAGGGTCGAGCGTCTCGTCGCCGGTCCAGGACGGCGTGCTGATGACGCCGTGGACGATGACCGCGTGGCCGTCCTCGTCCAGGCCCGCGGCGTCGCAGCCGAGGATCATCGGGAGGAACCGGTCCGCCAGCCCGACCCCGCGCAGGCTCCACACGTCGTGGTGGTTGACCGAAGCCGCGCGCACCCGGACCGTGGTCCATCCCTCGGGCACCACGGGTTCGGGACGCTCCCCGATGACCAGCGCGCCGAGCGGGTCGTCGCGATCGGTGCGCTCGACGTAGACGGCGAACACGATGCAGACCGGTGGCTCAGTAGGGCCGGCGGGCGACGCCCTCGCGTCGCGCCGTGTCGGTGACCGCCTTGCAGACAGCGGTGGACACCCGCGCATCGAACGGCGACGGGATGACGTAGGACTCTGAGAGGTCATCGCCGACCAGGTCCGCGATGGCGGTCGCCGCCGCGAGCTTCATGCCCTCGGAGATCACCGTGGCCCGCACCTCGAGGGCCCCGCGGAACATGCCGGGGAACACCAGCACGTTGTTGATCTGGTTGGGGAAGTCCGAACGGCCGGTCGCCACCACGCGCGCGTGTCGCGCGGCGATCTCCGGATGCACCTCCGGATGCGGGTTGGCCATCGCGAAGATGATCGCGTCGGGTGCCATCTGGGCCACGGCCGCTTCCGGGACCGTCCCGCCGGAGACGCCGATGAACACGTCGGCGCCGTCGAGGGCCGCCTCGATGCTGCCGGGTCGGGCCCAGGGCGCGGTGTCGGCGGCGATCCACTGCTTGACCGGGTTCACTGACGCCAGCTCTGCGGGGTTCAGGTCCGCGCGGTCCGGATGAATGACGCCGGTGCGGTCGACGACGGCGATCTTGAGCACGCCGGCGGCCCGCAGGATCTTGGCGATCGCCACCCCGGCGGCACCGGCGCCGGAGATGACGACCCGGAGCTCGGACAGATCGCGATCGGTCAGGCGGGCGGAGTTGATCAGCGCTGCCAGCGTCACGACGGCAGTCCCATGCTGATCGTCGTGGAACACCGGGATGTCGAGGCGCTCGATCAGCCGGCGCTCGATCTCGAAGCAGCGCGGGCTGGAGATGTCCTCCAGGTTGATGCCGCCGAAGGACGGCGCGAGCCGTACGACGGTGTCGACGATCTCGTCGACGTCCTGCGTGTCGAGCGCGATCGGGATCGCGTCGACACCGCCGAACTGCTTGAACAGCACGGCTTTGCCCTCCATGACCGGCATGGACGCCGCCGGTCCGATGTCGCCGAGACCCAGCACGGCGCTGCCGTCGGTGACGACGGCGACGGTGTTGGAGACCCACGTGTACTCGTGGGCCACCTCGGGGTCGGCAGCGATCGCCTCGCACACGCGGGCGACGCCCGGCGTGTACGACATCGACAGGTCGTCGGCATCGCGCAGCGGCACCGTCGACGCGATCTGCATCTTGCCGCCGCGGTGCAGCGCGAAGACCGGGTCGGACGGGTCAGGGGAGTCGAGGGGCATGTCGATGTCAGTGGCAACCATGGAGGCTTCGTCCGTGAACAGGGATCTGGGAGGTCGACAAGCCGGTCGGGTTCGTCGGTGCGAAGCGCGGTGTGACGTGTTCGATCAGATGGCGGGTCGCAGCTGGAAAGGGCGGATCACACCCATCGACAATTCTCTCACACGGCGTCCTCAGCGTGGATCCGAGGCCAGGGCCCGGGAGACCGGCGGGGCCAGCAGGCACCCCAGCACCAGCACCGCGGGCACTCCGACTGCGGCAGCCAACGCCGGGGTGTCGCGCAAACTGGTCGCCACCAGCGCCTGCAGGATCTGCGTGACGATCAACGGACTGCGTGCCACCGCCTGGCCCTTGAGCAGCAGCCGCACCGCCACGACCTGGGCCACGCCGTAGCCGATCAGGATCACCGCCACCCCGATGCCGCTGCCGAGCCGATCGGCGTCCACGTCACGCAGGTCGAGGGCAGCGAGGACGACGAACAGCAACGCCTCGGCCAGCACCACCGCCCCGGCTGCGAGGATCAGGTGGCGTGCGGTGCCGGTGGGCTCACGCGGTCCGGCGGCGATGTCATCGGCTGTCACGCACCGAGCCTAGCGAGCAGGCGGTGCCTGTGGAGCAACCGATGTGATCCAACGAACAGCAGACGAATGGCTCGTGCCCTTGTCCGGTCATGAAAAGGCTGGGACGATGGAACCACTGCCACCTCGGGCCTTCCGGCCCGTCACCGGCATGCAACCGAACGGGAAGGAGCGTCCCATGGATTGGCGTCACAAATCTGCCTGCCTCGATGAGGACCCCGAGCTCTTCTTCCCCATCGGCAACACAGGCCCCGCCATCTTGCAGATCGAAGAGGCGAAGGTGGTGTGCCGCCGCTGTGATGTCCGCGACCAGTGCCTGCAGTGGGCCCTGGAATCAGGACAGGACCACGGTGTCTGGGGAGGCTTGAGCGAGGACGAACGTCGCACGCTGAAGCGCCGCAACGCCAGGGCTCGCATCCGCACCGCATAGCGGTCCGGACGAACCCAGCGCAACGCTACGTATCGGAGAACCCCGTGTCGCCTCACCGAGGCGGTCGCGGGGTTCGGCGCATCCGGGCCCACATAGATCCGCCGCGGAGAGATCCGCCGCGACGCCCGCCCGGTCTACACGTCCAGCGAGATGGCCACGGTCGTGCCGCCCTGACGATTGGACTCGAACTCCAGCGAGCCGCCGAGCTCGCTGCGGACCAGCGCCGAGACGATCGACAGCCCCAGCGTCCCTGCCTCGTCGAATCCGGGCCCCAGGCCCTGCCCGTCGTCGGCGATCCGCAGGCGCAGTCGGTCGCGGATGCGGTTCACGGCGAGCGTGACCGTGCCCGATGCCGATCCGGCGGGGTCGAACCCATGCGTCACGGCGTTCTGCACCAGCTCGGTGATGACCATGGCCAAGGGAGTGGCCACGGCGCCGGGCAGCGCGCCGAACGAACCGATGCGGTCGGCCACCAGCCTGCCGTCGCCCACGTCGCTGAGATCGAGCACGCTGCGCAGCAGCCCGTCGGCGATCTCGTCGAAGTCGACCGAGTCGCCCCATGACCGGCTCAAGGTCTCGTGCACCAGCGCGATCGCCCCGACGCGGCTCTCGGCCTGTTCCAACGCCGTGCGCGCCTCCGGCAGCGATGACCGGCGCGCCTGCAGCCGCAGCAGTGCGGCCACGGTCTGCAGGTTGTTCTTGACCCGGTGGTGGATCTCACGGATCGTGGCCTCCTTGGAGACCAGCTCGCGCTCGCGCAGACGCAGTTCGGTGACATCGCGCAGGAGGACCACGCCCCCGACAGGACCTGATGGTGAGCGCAGCGGCATCACCCGCGCCATCAGCGACGCCGAGGCGCTCTCCAGATCGGTCTCGCCGCCGTCCTCGCCGCCGAACAGTCCGAGCGGGCCGCGGTCCGTGGGACGCCGGTCGATCAGCGCGGTCGTGACCTCACCGAGGTGCGTGCCGACGAGGTCGCCGGTCAGACCGAGCCGGCGGAAGGCCGACTGGGCATTGGGACTGGCGTACCTCACCAGGCCATCCACGCCGGTACGGACGAATCCGTCGCCGACGCGCAGCGAGTCGGCCAGCTCCGACCGCCGACCCGGCAGGGGGAACTCGCCGCGACCGATCATGGCGATGAGCGTGCCTGCTGCATCCTCGTACGCGCCCTCGAGCGCACTGGACACGCGAGCCACGGCCACGGCGTTCCGGCGCACCACCACCGCGAACGGCCGGCCCTGCCGGCACACCGGCACGGCCTCGGACCGCACCGCCTGACCGCCGAGGAGATCGTCCGCCCCCTCCGCCTGCACCCGGCCCGAGGCCAGGCACGCCTCGAGCAGCTCGGCACGCCCCGAGGGGAGAAAGGTGCCGGAGACGTCCTCGAGCAGGGTGGTCGGTCCGGTGGTGGGTCGGATCTGTGCGGCCGCCCACATGCCACGCGACTCGGCGTCCGGGATCCACAGCACGAGGTCGGAGAACGCGAGATCGGCGATGATCTGCCAGTCCATCACCAGCGCGTGCAGCCAGGTGACGTCCTCAGCGTCCAACGCGGTCTGGGACCGCGCGATGTCGTCGAGGGTGGGCACTGATCCATAGTGGCAGGACGTGTGGTGACGCCGCCTATCGTGAAGGGGATGCACCCGCTCGCCACCATCGTCCGAGACGCCCTGCACGGGCAGTTCCCCGCCGGCGACGGCCTCGTCGAACGACTGCCTGCGTGGCGGCCAGGACTCGAGGCCGTGGTCGCGTTCACCGGTCACGGCTACCTGTGCCTCCAGGACGACCGGCCGGTCCCGGCAGCGGCGAAGAGCCTCAGTCACGACGCCTTCGGCGGCCTCACCGATCCTCGCCTGATCACCGCCCTCGCCGGGCCCGATGCCGGCCGACACGACATCGATTCGCTCGACGTCCTGCTGGCGGCCGGCGCCAGCGACGAGCCGCTGCCGCACCTGGTCCTGCGGACGGACCTGGCGCATCCCCGCATCACCTTCGCCCGACGATGGCGCGACGACGTCCGAGCCCTGACGACCACGACCGGTCCCGACGACTCCGTGGTCGTGCTGGCCACCGGGCTGGCCGGCCTCACGGAGGTCTCGATCGAGATCGCACCGCGCTCCCGCGGTCGCGGGAACGGGACGGCGATGCTGCGCGCGGTCCGCGCCTCCCTCGCACCGGAGGAGATCGTCGTGGCCATGGTCGCTCCGGGCAACGCCGCATCGCTGCGGACGTTCCTGGCCGCGGGCTTCACGCCCGTCGGTGGTGCCCAGGTGTGGTTCGCCCCGTGACGACCCGGCCCTACGATGGACCGATGTCCGAGGCGTACTGGCAGTCGATCATGCAACAGGGCATGAACGTGCCGAAGGACCGCAGCCTGGACGAGTCGACCGTCGACCTGGTCGAGATGCTGGGACACCCCAATCCTCGGTGGCGCGAGGACCTGGCCTATCCGCTGCTGACCACGTGGATCAACCGAGGCGTCTTCGACGCGGTGCTGGCTGGCCTGGGCGACGGGATCGCGCCGGGCCTGCGCTACGGACTGGGCCACGACGGTGACCTGTCGGTCCTGCGCCGCTCCTACAGCGCGCTGATGCTCGCGGAGATCATCGGGCGCGACAACAACGAGCACCTGATGTCTGCCGCGTCGGTGCTGGACTGGGGCGATCGGGCCACGGCCTGGTACACGCGAGAGCAGGATCACCGGGGGTGGATCCCCGAGCAGGGCTGGGCCAACGCCATCGCCCACGGCGCCGACCTGCTGGCGGCGCTCGCACGATCACGACACTTCGGTCGCCTCGAGCTGACCGTCCTGCTCGACGTCATCGCCGATCGCGTGCTCACGCCGACCGCCTACATCTGGCGACACGGCGAGGAGGATCGTCTGGCCTTCGCCGTGATGACCCTGCTGCACCGCAACGCGCTCGATCCCAGCATCGTCGAGCCCTGGCTCGCGCGGCTCGGGAGCGGCATCAAGCCACCGCGCACCCGCGGGCACCTGGAGGCGGAGTGGCCGCCGCCCGCCGTGCGCAACACGTCCTCGTTCCTGCGCGCGCTGCACCTGCAGCTGGCCCTCGGGGTGCAGGGCCGCGACGATCTCAAGGCGGACGCCGAGCTGTTCGCCGAGCAGCCTGCGCACCGGGCCGATCTCCTGCTCGCCGTGCTCGACCAGATCCGTGCCGAGCAGCCGTGGCTCTACCGGTCCACGACCCGCGCCAAGCCCTTCCCCTGATCCGTTCGCGCCACCTGGCGCCGCTGCGGTGGCACCGGCGTCAAGTAGCGTGCGTGACATGACTGATCAAGACGCGTCCGCGCGCGAAGGACATGGTGGGATCCACGCGGTCGAGGTGGCCCGCGCCCACGGCGTCGAGGCCATGTTCACGCTCTCGGGAGCACACGTGTTCCCGATGTACGACGCGGCGGTCAAGGCCGAGCCGGCCATGCCGATCATCGACGTGCGGCACGAGCCGTCCGCGGTGTTCGCTGCCGAGGCCGTGGGCAAGCTCAGTCGCACACCCGGGCTGGCGGTCCTGACCGCCGGACCCGGGGTGACCAACGGCGTCAGTCCCATCGCCCAGGCCAGCTTCGCCGGATCCCCCCTGGTCGTCGTCGGCGGCCGCGCACCGGCCGGTCGATGGGGCTCGGGCAGCCTCCAGGAGCTCGACCACCCGCCGATCCTGCAGACCATCTCCAAGTCGGCCACCACCGCGCACCTGGTCGATGACATCGCACCCGCGGTCGACCAGGCATTCACCCTGGCCGGATCCTCGCACCGTGGTCCCACGTTCGTCGACGTCCCGATGGACCAGTTCTTCAACACCACGACCGTCACGACCGCCTCGGCGGGCAACACCACGCCCGCGATCGAGCCCGACGCGGAGTCGCTGGGCACCATCGCCGCGTTGCTGGCCGCCGCCACCCAGCCGGTGCTCGTGCTCGGGACCGACGTGTGGGCCGATCGCGCCGAGGAGGCTGCCCTCGCCTTCGTCACCGAGACCGGTATCCCGGTCATCGCCAACGGCATGGGTCGCGGCATCGTGCCCGGCGGCCACCCCCAGCTGGTCACCAAGGCACGGTCGGCATCGTTCAGCACCGCCGACCTGGTCATCGTGGTCGGCACTCCGTTGGACTTCCGACTCGGCTACGGCATCTTCGGCGGCAAGGACGGCACCACGCCCGCCAGGACCGTGCACCTGGCGGACTCCCCCGGCCAGGTCTCCACCCACGCCGAGCTGGCCGCGTCGGCCGCGGGCGACCTGACCATGGTGTTCACCGGCCTGCTGCAGGCGCTGCAGAGCAGCTCCGGCGCCCGCCCCGACTGGAGCAGCTGGCTGGCCGGTCTGCAGGCCGAGGTCGCCGCGGCCACCGACCGCGACAACGCCCTGCTCGGCGCCGACGCCGACCCCATCCACCCCGCCCGCATCTACGGCGAGCTCCTCCCGCGACTGGCCGAGGACGCCGTCGTCATCGGCGATGGCGGCGACTTCGTCTCGTTCGCCGGCAAGTTCGTCGAGCCCAAGCGCCCCGGCGGTTGGCTCGACCCCGGGCCCTACGGCTGCCTGGGCGCCGGCATGGGTGCCGCGATGGCCGCTCGCATCACGCGGCCGTCGAGCCAGGTCGTCCTGCTGTACGGCGACGGGGCTGCCGGCATGTCCCTCATGGACGTCGACACGCTCGTGCGACACGACCTCCCGGTCGTCATGATCGTCGGCAACAACTCGGCGTGGGGTCTGGAGAAGGGGCCCATGCAGTTCCTGTACGGCTACGACGTCGCGGCCGATCTCGCCCCCAACACCCGCTACGACCAGGTGGTCACGGCGCTCGGCGGCGGAGGCGAGATGGTCACCGATCCGAACCAGATCGGACCGGCGATCGATCGTGCCTTCGCCTCCGGCATTCCTTACCTGGTCAACGTCATGACCGATGTCAACGCGATGTACCCCCGCAACACCACTGGCATCTGACGTGCTGGTGGTCCGGCCGGCTCGTCCCGACGAGTTCGCCGCGGTCGGCGCCCTGACGGTCGCCGCCTACGACGAGGCAGGTCACCTGGTCATGCCGGACGGCAGCTACGACCACTCGTACGCCGGTTGGTTGGCCGACGCGGCGATGCGTGGCGGGGACGAGCGCCTGCTGGTCGCGGTCGGGGACGACGACCAGCCTCTCGGCACCGTCCTTTGGTGCCCGCCGGGGTCGCCGCACCGCGACCTGGTGAGCGAGACTCACCAGGGCGAGCTGCGCACCCTGGCGGTCTCCCCGCAGGCACGGCACCGTGGCATCGCGCGACTGCTGGTCGATGAGTGCCTGCGCAGGGCGCACGACCTCGGCCTGACCCAGATCTGGCTGTGCTCACTGCCGGAGATGAAGCCCGCGCACCAGCTGTACGCGTCGTACGGGTTCGTCCGCCGTCCCGAACGGGACTGGTCTCCGGTGGCCGACGTCCAGCTGTGGGCGTTCTGCGTCGATCTGGACCCGACGTAGCCTGATCTCATGACCACTGCCTCCGTGACCCGCACCGTCTCCGCCGAGGACACGGCCCGCGCCGTCGGCAGCGGCGATCTGGAGGTGCTCGGCACGCCCGTCCTCATCGCCTGGTGCGAGGCGGCGAGCTGCGCCGCACTCGACCTGCCCGACGAGCAGACCAGCGTCGGCAGTCGCGTCGAGCTCGACCACCTGGCTGCGAGCGTGGTGGGTACCGAGGTCACCGCGACCGCCGACGTCGACCTGCTGGAGGGCAGGCGGGCCCGATTCGTCGTGACGGCCACCGACGGCGAAGGGACCGTGCTGGCGCGAGGAGTCATCGAGCGTGCCATCGTCGACCGTGAGCAGTTCCTGTCCCGGCTGACCGGTGTGGGAGACTAGAGCGTCTACTTCAGGAGGACCCATGGGCAAGACTGGCCGCAAGCGCCGTGCACGTCGCAAGAAGGGCGCGAACCACGGCAAGCGTCCCAACGCGTGACGCACTGAAACCTCAGCACGAGCAGAACCCCCGTCGATGACGGGGGTTCTTGCATGCGGCGCCGGGCTGGTGGTCAGACGCTGCGTTGCTGCGTGATCTCGACCTGCACCGTGCGGATCGAGAACAGCACCTTGTCCCGCAGCGGCTGCGGAGCGATCTCGTGGCACGAGCGTGACACGAGCTGTTTCACGACACGTTCCAGATCGAACTCGCCGAGACAGTCCGTGCAGTCATCGATGTGCTGCTGGATCTCCTCGCAGCTGGCGTGGTCCATCTCCTGGTCGATGAACAGGTAGAGATTTCGCAGGGCCTTCTCGCAGTCGGGGCCGTCGCACACGCCCATCTCTACTGATCACCTCCGGCCACAGCCATGCCGCGACCGCGAGCGTAGTCCGACAGCTGCTCGCGCAGCAGTCGACGGCCCCGGTGCAACCGCGACATCACGGTGCCGATGGGGGTGTCCATGATCTCGGCGATCTCCTTGTACGGGAATCCCTCGACGTCCGCCAGGTAGACCGCGTACCGGAAGTCCTCCGGCAGCGCCTGCAGTGCCTGCTTGACATCGCTGTCCGGGAGGTGCTCCAGCGCCTCCATCTCCGCCGACTTCAGACCCGAGGACGAGTGTGACTCCGCAGCAGCGATCTGCCAGTCCTCGATCTCGTCGGTGATCTGCTGCGGCTGCCGCTGCTTCTTGCGGTAGGAGTTGATGTAGGTGTTGGTGAGGATCCGGTACAGCCACGCCTTGAGGTTGGTGCCGGGCTTGAACTGGTGGAAGGCACTGAACGCCTTGGCGTACGTCTCCTGCACCAGGTCCTCGGCGTCGTGCGGGCTGCGGGTCATGCGCAGTCCGGCGGAGTACAGCTGGTCCAGGAACGGCAGGGCGTCGGCCTCGAAGCGGGCGTGCCGCTGCTCGAGCGTCTCGTCCTCCAGGCTGACGGCGTCGTCGGCGGCCTGGGAGGCGGAATCGGTGGTCTTCGGGGCGTCGGTCATTGCCATCCAGCGTACTCCCGGAACACGATGCTGACCTCCCGGCGTGACGCGATCGACACGGGTTCGGTCGGCGGCCTCGGTGCTCGGTCGTTCAAGGCATTCGGTACGTGCGGACATGTGGCCTCCTCATGGAGTGTCAACGCCGACCCCCGGGTCGCTATTCCGCCGGATCAACCAGCGGTGCAACCAGGTCGGGTCCGTTGTTGCGCACGTTGTTGACCGCCGTGGAGACCGCGTACGCGTCCAGCAGGCCCGGCGCCGCGGGGGTCAGCAGATCCAGCAGCTCCGCGGTCGGACGCGGTGCCGGGTCGAGCCACGCGTCCCACCCGTCGGACTCCACGAACAGGGGCATCCGGTCGTGGATGTGACCCAACGAGTCCTCGGCGCTGGTGGTGATGATCGTGAAGCTCACGAGCCACGACCCGGAGTCGGGGTCCTTCCAGAACTCGTGCAGGCCGGCCATGGCCAACGTCGACCCATCCTTCGGGCGGATGAAGAACGGCTGCTTGCGTGGTCTGCTGCCAGTCGGCGAGTCGTCGGGGGTGTACCACTCGTAGTACCCGTCGGCCGGCACCAGCGACCGGCGCCTGGCGAAGGCCTTGCGGAACGAGGGCTTCTCAGCCAGTGTCTCGGCGCGGGCATTGATCATGCGGTTGCCGATGGCCTTGTCCTTCGCCCAGCTCGGGACGAGTCCCCACCGAGCCTGCAGCAGCTCGCGAGCGGCGGGCTCGGCGTCTGTCGTCCCGTCCGCCCGGCGTCCCACCACGATCGGAGCCATCTTGGTCGGAGCCATGTTGTAGTCCGGCTCGAGCTCGCCGTCCAGACTCACGAGGTCGGCCTCGAACTGACTCATGAGGTCTGCCGAGGTCCCGGACGTGGCATATCGGCCGCACATGGCCTCAGCCTGCCACGGACGACTACGCCCCACCCGGCTTGCCCTGCGCGCCATGTCCGGTATGAATGGTCCATGACTCTTCTGCGCGCGGTGGCCCGTCCGATGATTGCTTCCCTGTTCGTCGTGGGCGGCGCCACGGCCATCAAGAACCCCGCCCTGCGAGCCACGAAGGCCCAGCCGGCGGCGGACCTGGTCAAGAAGCTCGCACCGGACACCCCGCTCGACGCGAAGGCGCTGGTGCAGATCAACGGCGGCCTGCACCTGGCTGCCGGACTGGCCCTGGCCACCGGTCACGTGCCCCGGACCGCTGCGGCGGTCCTGGCCGCCACGATGCCGGCCACGACCGTCACGGGTCACCGTTTCTGGGAGGAGACCGACCCGGCGGCACGCACCAACCAGCGGATGCACTTCTTGAAGAATCTCGCCATCACCGGGGGCCTGCTGATGGCGACACTCGATCCGGAGCCGCACAAGAAGTTCATCGCCCGTCGCGCCAAGGACCGGGTCGTCGAGGCTTCCGAGACCGTGCAGTCAGCGTTGCAGCGCTGATCCCGGCAGGCCGCCACGTCGTAGGCTGGCGGCGATGACCGCTTCCCCGCCGTGGCTCGCGCCGTACCGCCTGACGCCCTGTGACGTCTCGATCCTGGTGCCGGGCTCGAAGTCGTTGACCAACCGCGCCCTGGTGCTCGCTGCGCTGGGCGACCGGCCCTCCACCATCGAGCGCCCGCTCGGATCACGGGACACCCGCCTGATGATCGCGGCCCTGAGCGCGCTGGGCACCGTGGTGGAGGAGAAGGTCACCCCGGACGGCGCCGTCGCCTGGCAGATCACCCCGATCCCGGCGGCCGCAGCCTCCCCACCGGTCGATGTCGACTGCGGGCTGGCTGGCACCGTCATGCGCTTCGCCCCCGCCGTGGCCGCGCTCGGCACGGCCGCGGTCACGTTCGACGGCGACGACCAGGCCCGCCAACGACCGATGGGCACCACCATCTCGGCCCTGCGCGGGCTGGGCGTGACCGTCGAGGACCACCAGCGCGGGACATTGCCGTTCACCGTGGTCGGCACCGGCTCGGTCGCCGGCGGATCCCTGCGGATCGACGCCTCCGCGAGCAGCCAGTTCGTGTCGGCACTGCTGCTCGCAGCACCTCGGTTCGAAGCGGGCCTGGACCTCGTGCACGTCGGCGACCGGCTCCCCTCGCAGCCGCACATCGACATGACGGTCGCCGAGCTGCGCCGTCGCGGGGTGCAGATCGACGTCGACGCCGATGATCAGTCGGCCCGCTGGTCGGTGCGGCCCGGGCCGATCGACGCTCTCGACGTCGGCATCGAGCCGGATCTGTCCAATGCCGGTCCGTTCATCGCCGCGGCACTGGTGACCGGCGGCCGCACCCGCATCCAGCACTGGCCGGCGGCCACCGACCAGCCGGGCGACCAGTGGGCCGCCATCACCGAGGCGTTCGGTGGATCGGTCGGCCGTGACGGTGCGGACCTGGTGTTCACCGGACCCGGCGCCGTCCGGGGGATCGATCTGGATCTGCACGATGTCGGCGAGCTGACGCCCGTCGTGGCAGCGATCGCCGCGATGGCCGACTCACCGTCGCGCCTGACCGGCATCGCCCACCTGCGAGGCCACGAGACCGACCGGCTCGCAGCGCTCGCCGCAGAGATCAACGCCCTCGGCGGCCGGGTCACCGAGCTGGATGACGGACTTCAGATCGAGCCCCGTCCGCTGCATGGCGGGATCTTCGGCACCTACCACGACCACCGCATGGCCCATGCCGGCGTGGTCCTGGGCCTGCGTGTTCCCGACCTGCTCGTCGAGAACGTCGCCACCACGGTCAAGACGTATCCGGACTTCGCTCCGGTCTGGGAACGCGTCATGACCGAGTCGTCATGAGTCGCCTCGACGACGAGCACGCCGCCTTCGAACGACCGCGCCGCCGCACACAGCCCCGCACCAAGGTGCGGCCCGACTACAGCGACGCCCAGATCGCCCACGTGGTCACGATCGATCGCGGCCGCTACACGGTCGTGCTGGATGACTCCGGCGAGACCCTGACCGCGGTGAAGTCCCGCGGGCTCGGCCGCAAGGGCGTGGTGGTGGGCGACATCGCGCGCGTGGTCGGGGACACCAGCGGGGCCGAGGGCACGTTGGCCCGCATCGTGGAGGTCCAGTCGCGGTCGACGGTGCTGCGCCGCTCCGCCGATGACGACGATCCGATCGAACGCATCATCGTGGCCAACGCTGACCAGCTGATGGTCGTGGCCGCCCTGGCCGACCCTCCCCCGCGCGCCGGTCTGATCGATCGATGCCTGGTCGCCGCGTTCGATGCCGGCATGACTCCCCTGGTCTGCCTGACCAAGGCAGACCTCGCGCCGGCTGACGACATCCTGGCCCAGCTCGAACCGCTCGGCGTGCGGGTGCTGGTCACGCAGCGCGGAGCCGACCCGGCGCAGGTGCGTGAGGCCCTCGACGGGCACGTGACCGTGCTGGTCGGACACAGCGGTGTCGGCAAGTCCACCCTGGTCAACGCTCTGGTGCCGGACGCCGATCGGGTCACCAGCCACGTCAATGCCGTCACCGGGCGCGGCCGGCACACCTCCACCTCGGCGATCAGCCTGTCGTTGCCGACGTCAGAACAGCTCACTGGCGGCCGGATCATCGACACTCCCGGCATCCGATCGTTCGGCCTGAACCACGTCGAGCCCGATGACGTGATCCGCGCCTTCCCCGATCTCGGCGAGATCGCCCGCGACTGCCCGCGCGGCTGCCCGCACACGACCGCCGAGCCGGAGTGCGCCCTGGACGTCGCCGTCGCGGACGGGAGACTGCCCGCAGCACGGGTCATCGGCTTCCGGCGCATGCTGGCCAGCCGCAACCATCGCGACTGAGCGGCTCCCGATGGCCCCAGGGTCCCGGATCGGTGCGATCGCGGGCCCTATCCTGATCGACATGGCCCACATGTACAACGACGACCTGCGCCTGGCGCACGTCCTGGCCGACAACGCCGACAGCCTCTCGATGGACCGTTTCGGTGCCGTGGACCTGCAGGTCAGCACCAAGCCGGACATGACGTACGTGACCGAGTCGGACCAGGCCGTCGAGGCGACCATCCGTCGCACGCTCAAGTCGGCCCGCACCCGTGACGTCGTGCTGGGCGAGGAGGAGGGGCAGGACGACGCCGACACCGCTGGTGAGGAGGGTGGCCGTCGCTGGATCATCGATCCGATCGACGGCACGTCCAACTTCGTGCGCGGCGTGCCGGTGTGGGCCACTCTCATCGCGCTGGAGGAGAACGGCGAGATCGTCGCCGGCTGCGTGTCCGCTCCGGCCCTCGGTCGGCGCTGGTGGGCCGCCAAGGGCGCAGGTGCGTTCACCGGCCGGTCCTTGATGGCGGCTCGTTCCATCTCGGTGTCGAAGGTCCCCGACCTCGCGGCTGCGTCGTTGTCGTACGCCTCGCTCGGCGGCTGGGACGCGATCGGCAAGCACGATGCCTTCGCCGCGCTGCTGCGCCGGTGCTGGCGCACCCGCGCCTACGGCGACTTCTGGTCGTACATGCTGCTCGCCGAGGGTGCCGTGGACATCGCCGCCGAACCCGAGCTGAAGGTGTGGGACATGGCCGCCCTGGACATCGTCGTGCGCGAGGCAGGCGGCCGGTTCACCAGCCTGGCCGGAGATTCTGGACCATGGGGTGACAACGCGCTGGCCACCAACGGCCTGCTGCACGACGAGGCGATGGCCTACGTCGGCCACTTCCCCGACGGAGGCACCACGCTGGAGGGCTGGGACGACGAGCCCGAGCACGAGCGGGATCCGGCCGACAACGTCCGACGATTCGAGTTTGGCCGTCGTTCCTCCGCCAGGGACGACCAGTCATAGGTGTTGGTCCTGGCCTGGGCGTGTGACGCGCGTTACAGTGCGGCAACCGAGGTTCCAAGGAGTGTGGTCCCATGCGCGTGAGTGACGTCCTGGCATCGAAGGGCAGCAGCGAGGTGTTCACCATCTCCCCCGATGCCACGGTGGCCGAGCTGCTGGACACGTTGGCTGAGCTGAACGTGGGAGCGCTGGTGGTGAGTCATGACGGTGCGGCGATCGTGGGCATCGTCAGCGAGCGCGACATCGTGCGCAAGCTGCGCAGCGTGGAGAACGCACGCAGCCTGCCGGTGTCCCAGATCATGACGACCGATCTGCAGGTGTGCTCACCAGAGGACTCCTTCGCCGCACTCATGGCCCTCATGACCGAGCACCGCGTTCGGCACGTGCCGGTCGTGGAGAACGACCGGGTGGTCGGGGTCCTGAGCATCGGTGACGCCGTCAAGCAACGCATGGAGCAGCTGGAGTTCGAACGCGACCAGCTCAACAACTACGTCGCCGGCGGCTGATCGTCCGCGCGTGCGGCATCCTTGAGCGATGCCCGAGCTGAAGCAACCGATCCCCGAGCGTGAGCTGGGCTGGAAGTTCAGCCGAAGCTCGGGGCCGGGCGGCCAGCACGTCAACACCAGTGACACCCGCGTGGAGCTGACGTGGTCGCTCGCCGGCACCACGGCGCTCGATCCCGAGCAGAAGGCACTCGCAGAGGCCCGCCTGAAGCATCGACTGATCGACGGTGCCATCACGGTCGTGTCCTCGCAGTACCGCTCTCAGCATCGCAACCGCGAGTCCGCCAAGGCCCGCCTGGAGCAGCTGGTGGCCAGTGCGATCGTCCCGGAGAAGAAGCGCCGCGGCACCCGACCGACCCGTGGCTCGGTCGAACGTCGACTCGATGCCAAGAAGCGCCGATCGGTGACCAAGCAGGGTCGCCGCGGCACGTGGGCCGACTGATGGCACCCCGATGAGGTAGACAGGAGTCAGGACCACCAGCGAGGAGCCGACATGACCATCGCCCCACCCGAGCCCGACGAGCTCGAGCCCGACGACAAGCCTGACGTCCCCGATCTGCCGGATCCGAGCTTCCCCGAGGTGCTGCCCGGCGGCGATCCCGGTCCCGGCCAGGCTCCTGACTCCCCGCCCACCGAGCCGTCGCCCGACGGGCCCTGATCCTCATACCACCGAGCCCGTCGGCTCACCGTCGACTCAGCCGAACTCGACGCCTTGGGCCAGGGGCAGGTCGGTGGAGTAGTTGATCGTGTTGGTGGCGCGGCGCATGTAGTTGCGCCATGCGTCAGAGCCGGACTCACGGCCGCCGCCGGTGTCCTTCTCACCACCGAAGGCGCCACCGATCTCGGCGCCGGACGGCCCGATGTTGACGTTGGCGATGCCGCAGTCCGAGCCAATGGCCGAGCAGAACGTCTCGGCTTCGCGCACGTCGAGGGTGAAGATCGAGGACGACAGACCCTGGGTGACCTCGTTGTGCAGCACCATCGCCTCCTCCAGATCGCGGTAGGTCAGCACGTACAGCAACGGGGCGAAGGTCTCAGCCTTGACGATGTCGGTCTGGGCAGGCATGTCCACGATGGCCGGCTGCACGTAGAAGCCACCGGCCGGTGCCTCGCCGGTGGTGTCCACGCGGGCTCCGCCGGTGACCAGGGTGCCTCCGTCGGCTTGCGCCTGCTCGATGGCTGCGTCGAACGCGACCGCAGCCAACTCATCGATCAACGGGCCGACCAGCGTCGAGGCGTCCAACGGCGAACCGATGGGCAACGTCTCGTAGGCGGCCTTCAACCGCGCCACCAGATCGTCCTTGATCGACTCATGGCAGATGATCCGCCGCAACGACGTGCAGCGCTGGCCGGCGGTGCCGACCGCGGAGAACACGATGCCCCGCACCGCCAGATCGATGTCAGCCGATGGCGCGACGACAGCCGCGTTGTTGCCGCCCAGCTCCAGCAACGTCCGACCCAGCCGAGCCGCGACACGCGGCGCGACCTGACGGCCCATGCGGGTCGACCCGGTCGCCGACACCAAGGGGACACGCGGGTCATCGACCATGACCTCGCCGACCGCGCGATCGCCCACGATGACCGACGACAGATGCTCCGGTGCACCGGCCCGGCGTCCCGCCTCGACGGCCAACGCCTGGCACGCCAACGCCGTCAGCACCGTCTTCTCCGACGGCTTCCACACCACGGCGTCTCCGCACACGAAGGCCAGCGCCGCGTTCCACGAC
>JBBSRN010000007.1:0-23748 GCA_038242985.1 Propionibacteriales bacterium
AGGAACCGGCACCCGGTCTCGGCGACGACCCCGTAGGCATCGAGCTCTCGGGTGTCGGTGCCGGTGGCGTCGATCAGGTAGCCGTTGACCGCGGTGTCGAAGTACGAGTAGTAGACGACGTTGTTGACGTGACCGTAGACGTCCTCGTCCTCCCACCGGGTGGTGATGGTGCGCAGCACCGGGAAGTCCGGCCGCCGCGGATCCGGCGCTGCCTCGGGGCTGCTCACGCGGTCTCGTCCTCCTCGCGCAGCCGCTGGCTGATGACGGCCGAGACGCCGTCGCCGCGCATCGAGACGCCGTACAGGGCGTCGCCGACCTCCATGGTGCGCTTCTGGTGCGTGATGACGATCAGCTGCGAGCTGGCCCGCAGCTCCTCGTAGATCCCGAGCAGGCGGCCGAGATTGGTGTCATCGAGCGCCGCCTCGACCTCGTCGAGGATGTAGAACGGGCTGGGACGCGCCTTGAACAGGGCCACCAGGAACGCGACTGCCACGAGGGACCGCTCGCCACCGGACAGCAGCGACAGCCGCTTGACCTTCTTGCCCGGCGGTCGGGCCTCGACCTCGATGCCCGTGGTGAGCATGTGGTCCGGATCGGTGAGGACCAGCTGACCCTCGCCGCCGGGGAACAGCCGGCTGAACACGCCCTCGAACTCCCGTGCGGTGTCGTGCCACGCCTCGGTGAACACCTTCTCCACCTTGGCGTCGACCTCATCGACGATCTCGAGCAGGTCCTGGCGCGTCTTGCGCAGGTCCTCGACCTGACCGCTCAGGAACTGATGACGTTCCTCCAGCGCGGAGAACTCCTCCAGCGCGAGCGGGTTGACCTTGCCGAGCATCGCCATCGAGCGCTCCGCCGCTCGCAGCCGCTTGGCCTGCTCCTCGCGCACGAACGGACGTGGTTGCTCCGGCTCCGCTTCCTCACCCTCGGCATCAGGCTGTGTGCCCGCATCGGTCGCTTCAGTCGCGAGGACGGGAGGAACCGGCTGCTCGGGCCCGTACTCGCCGACCAGGGCGTCGATCTCGAGCCCGAGCTCGTCCAGAGCGCGGGTCTCCAACGACTCCAGCCGGAGGCGGAGCTCGGCCCGCGCCATCTCGTCGCGGTGCACCGAGTTGATCAACGCGTCGAGCTCGCTGCTGAGCTCGCGCAGCCTGCCGCGCACCGTGCGCAGATCCTCCTCGCGACCTGAGCGGGACTGCTCGATCTCGGTGCGCAGCTGCGACGCCCGCTGGATCGACCGGTCGATCTGCTCGAGCACGCGATCCGACGCGGTGACCACCGATCGTGCCGTCTCGGCCTCCCGGCGTTGGCGTTCACGACGTTCGGCGGCCTTCTGCCGGGCTTCGCGCTCGGCGCCTGCTGCCGCGAACAGAGCGGTGACCTGACCATCGAGCGCCCGGGCCCGCTCCTCGTTGGTGCGCAGCACCAGACGCGCCTCGGTCTCGGCGCGGCGCCTGCTCGAGGCGATCTCGGAGAGCTCGTCCAACAACGAGGTGTCCGGATCCTCATCGGGCACGGACTCCGCCTGCTCGAGGCGGTGCTCCAGATCGGCCAGCCCCGCCAGGTCGCTGTCGCGGGCCGCTTCTGCAGCCACGATGGCCGCTGCGAGCCGATCGGACTCCCCCTTCGCGGATCGCTGCTGTGATCCGAACGAACCAAGATCAGCGGCGATCGCGCTCATGGTGGCGTCGGACTCGTGCAGCTTGGCCAGGGCGTCGTCCACCAGGCGCTGCGCCTCGTCTCGAGCCGATCCGCGCGACTCGGTCTCGAAGCGCAACCGGTCGAGGGTGTGCTGGGCTGCGGTGAGGTCCTGCTCGGTCTGCCCGATCGCGGCCTGCACCTCGATGAGGCTCTGCGACGCTGACGAACCTCCTGACGCGAAGTGCTTGCCGAGCAGATCGCCGTCACGCGTCGCAGCCGTCACGTCGGGTGCGTGATCGACCAGCTCCCGAGCCCGGACGAGGTCGTCGACGACGGCGACCTTGAACAGCAGCCGGCGCATGGCACCCTGCAGCGATTCTGGGGCCTCGACGACATCGATGGCGTACGTCGCGTAGTCCGGCAGCCCCGGCCACGTGGAGTCATCGACGTCTCCGCCGCCGAGCAGCATCCCCGCGCGACCGAGATCCTCGGACTTGAGCTTCTCCAGGGCGGTGACGGCGGTGGACACCTGGTCGACCGCCACCGCGTCGGACGCGCTTCCCAGCGCCGAGGCGATGGCCGTCTCGTAGCCGTCGCGCACCGACAGCAGCGCAGCCACCGATCCCAGCAGCCCGCTGATCTCGCCTGACGCGGCCAGCAACGCACCGACGCCGTCCTTGCGCTCCAGGCCGAGCTCGAGGGCCTCGCGGCGGGCCTGCAGTGCGGCCTGCGCCCGCTGGGCGTCCTGCTCGTGGGCCGACAGCGCATCGAGCTCTGCGGTGAGCCGGGCCAGATCGGCCTCTGCGGTGTCCAGCTCGTCGTCGAGACCGGACTCGCCCGCGTCGAGCCCGGCGATCTGGTTCTCCAGCCCGGTGAACCCACGCTGAGCCGCAGCGGCTCGTTCGTCGACCTCGGCACGCGCCGTGGTGAGCCGGCCGATCTCGTCCTCGGCCGCCGTGGCACGGCTGCGCAGCGCATTGACCTGGCCGTGCAGTCGAGCCAGCCCCTCACGCTTGTCAGCCGCTGCCCGCAGCAGCCCGGCCAGCTTGCGCTCCTCCTCGCCGTGGGCGGTCTCGATCTCGGCGCGCTCCGCGATGACGGTCTGGAGCGCCTCGGTGGCGCTGGCAACTCCGGCCGACAGCTGGCTGAGCTCCTCGCGGGCCCGCCGGGCGTCGGCCTCCAGCTCCTCGGGGTCGCGCCCGGCCTGATGATCGTCGGACTCGACTGCGGCCAGCCGGATGCGTTCGGTGGCCAGGCCCGCCGTCCCCCGGAATCGCTCCCGCAGGCCCGACAGGCTGTACCAGGTCTCCTGGGCGGCGGACAGCCGTGGCGAGTCCTCGCGGAGCAGGTCCTCCAGCTCGGTCTCGCGCTGTCGTGCCTGCGCGACCGCCTTCTCCACGCTCTCGCGACGCTCCTTCAGCGCGGTCTCGTCAGCGAGCTCCTCGGCGATGACGGTCTGGGCACGCACGACGTCGTCGGCCAGGAGCCTGGCCCGCGCATCGCGGACCTCGGCCTGGATGCCGGCTGCGCGACGGGCCACCTCGGCCTGCCGGCCCAGCGGCTTGAGCTGACGGCGCAGCTCGGTGAGCACGTCGTTGAGACGAGTCAGGTTGCCCTGGGTGGCGTCGAGCTTGCGGAGCGCCTTCTCCTTGCGCTTGCGGTGTTTCAGGACGCCAGCAGCCTCCTCGATGAAGCCGCGACGTTCCTCGGGGGTGGCGCGCAGCACGCTGTCGAGCTGGCCCTGGCCGACGATGACGTGCATCTCGCGCCCGATGCCGGAATCGCTGAGCAGCTCCTGCACGTCGATGAGCCGGCACGTGGAGCCGTTGATGGCGTACTCGGAGCCGCCGTTGCGAAACATCGTGCGCGAGATGGTGACCTCGGCGTACTCGATCGGCAGTGCACCGTCGGAGTTGTCGATCGTGAGCACGACCTCGGCCCGGCCCAGGGGCGGCCGGCCCGACGTACCGGCGAAGATGACGTCCTCCATCTTCCCGCCGCGCAGGCTCTTGGCGCCTTGTTCGCCCATCACCCAGCTGAGGGCGTCGACGACGTTGGACTTGCCCGATCCGTTGGGGCCGACGACGCACGTGATGCCGGGCTCGAACTGAAGAGACGTCGCGGAGGCGAACGACTTGAACCCACGAAGCGTGAGGCTCTTCAGGTACACAGGACTCCTCGGGACGCGCGCTGCTGCTCGGTGGGCGTCAGCCTAGTGCGTCGCACCGGTGACCTGTCCGAGGTGAACGGTCAGTGCGCCACCGGATCGAGCAGGTCGCTGGCAGTGACGGGCTCGAGGTGCTGCCGGACGGCCTCGAGCAGGCCGTCGTTCTCGATCTTCAGCCGCAGCACCTCGGCCTCGAGATCGGCGATGCGCCTGCGCATCCTCGCGACGTCGCGAGCCTGGTGGGTCGTCGGTCCGCCGACGAAGCCGATGAGTGCTTTGGCCATGGCAGATCTCCAGCAGGAATCGATGGGGGGAACAGGCTCCGTGGGGAAGGGTAGAAGCCGCTGTCCGCACCTTCCATGGTCCCACTGCGGTGTCGGGCGGTCAAATGTCTGCAGGGAACGATGGCAGCAGCGCGGCGCTGGACCTGCTCGATCCGCGGCCCTCGACCTCCTAGGCTGAGCCCATGAAGCAGCCGATGACGCCCGAGGACGATCTGTTCAGCTCGCCGACCGGTGAGTGGACGCGGGTCTCCGCCTCGTTGGCCACCATCCACCGCCTCACGATGACGGCTCCCGCGGTGGTCGTCGGGATCGTCGCGGTGGTCGTCGCGCTCGTCGTGCCGAGCCTGCAGTGGATCCCCTGGCTGGTGGCCGCCTCGTCGGTCGTCGAGGCGATCGGCTCGTTCATCTGGGCGGGCCGCAGCCAACGCGCCTGGGGGTACGCCGAGAACGATGAGGACCTGCTGGTGACGTCCGGGGTGATGTTCAAGCGGCTCGTGGCCGTGCCCTACGGCCGGATGCAGTTCGTGGACGTGCAGGCCGGACCGTTGCAGCGGTTCTTCGGCGTCGCCACGGTCACGCTGCACACGGCGAGCGCCGAGACCACGTCGAACATCCCCGGACTCCCATCGTCCGAGGCCACCCGCCTGCGGAACCGCTTGACCGAGCTGGGCGAATCCAGGGGTGCCGGTGTCTGAGCCCGGACCGCTTCCGGCCGAGGCCGTGGGGATTCGCACCCACCCGATGACCGCCGTGGTGCAGGGCGCGCTCTGGTCGGTCGGCGGCGCCGTGGCCCTGGTCGGCACGACTATCAGCGGCGGCGGCTGGGGCGATCTCGGCCTGCTGCTCAGCTTCGTGGTGGCAGTCGTCGGCGGGCTCGTGATCGGGATCGGATTCGGCTTCCTGACCTGGTACTTCACCCGATACGTCATCGACGGCACCGAGCTGCGCATCACCAGCGGCGTGCTCACCAAGGCCTCGCGCCGCATCCCCTACGAAAGGATCCAGTCCGTCGACATCGCCGAGCCGTTGGTGGCCCGGTTGTTCGGGTTGGCCGAGCTGCGCATCGAGATGGCCGGCGGCCACGACTCGCGCACCACGTTGCGCTTCCTGCACATCGCCGACGTGCGCGAGCTGCGCCGGGTGCTGCTCGCTCGCGCCCACGGGCAGGAGATCGAGGAGTCGGTCGCCGAGGACCATCGATCGCTCATCACGCGGGTGCCACCTCAGCGCATCATCGTGGGCACGGTGCTGTCGCTGGACCTCGCCTTCGCGATGGTCGGCCTGATCGCTGCCATCGTCGCCGCGATCTGGTTCGACCAGGTCCTCGTCGCCCTCGGTGGGCTGCTGCCGTTCGGTTCGACGATCGTGCAGATCATCACCAAGCGGGTCATCGAGCAGTGGGACTTCCGCCTGTCGCGCGGTGACCGTGGCCTGCGGATCGAGCGCGGGCTGCTGTCCCGGACGTCGCAGACCATCCCGTTCGACCGGGTGCAGGGCATCGCCGTCAAGGAACCGTTCGTGTGGCGCCGATTCGGCTGGCAGCGCCTCGAGGTGGACATCGCAGGGTACGCCGGCAACGACGACGGCGAGGGCGGACAGTCCACGTCGACGCTGCTGCCCATCACCGATCCGGCGCTGGCCGCAGCCATCATCGCCGAGCTGATCCCGGGCACCCAGATCACGCCGACAGCGCGCGCGAGTGCGCCGCGCCGGTCCTGGCTGTTCGCTCCGATCGGCTGGCGGTACCGCTGGGCCGGCGCCGACCCGGCCGCGTTCGTGGCCTCGCAGGGCTGGCTCGAGCGCACCACCAGCCTCGTGCCGCACCACAAGACCCAGTCGGTCGAGCTGCGCCAGGGACCGCTGCAGCGCTGGCGCAACGTCGCGACGGTGGAGGTGCACTCGCCCCCGGGCCCGGTCGACGCGGACGGCAGGAATCTCGACGCGCGGACCGCTCGTCGGATGTGGGAGGAACAGCTCGACCGCATCTGACCCCGACGAGTGGCGCACCGTGCCCGACGATCCCCGCACCGTGCCCGACGAGTGGCGCAGAGTGTCCGGCGAGTGGCGCAGAATGGTCGAATTCGAGTCGCCAGTCCAGCCAAACTGCGCCACTCGCGGTAACCGGGGCGGGCGGTAACCTGGGCGGGGCGGTCAGCCGCCGCTGGTGGCGTCCTCGGCCGCGGGGTCCAGCGGCCCGATCAGCTCACGGGTGTCGAGCCAACCGTGCGGGACGGTGACCTTTTTCGGCGTTCCCTGGCGTCCTCGCGGTGTGCCGAGCTCGCGGACCGGGTACGGCTCGTCGGGATCCAGCCGGGCGAGCAGGTCATCGAGCGCCGCGAACGAGGACACCGTGCCCAGCTGCTGGCGCACGGTGCTGCCGGCGGCGAAGCCCTTGAGGTACCACGCGATGTGCTTGCGGAACTCGACGCAGCCCCGCTCCTCCCCCGACAGGTCGGCGAGCAGCTCGGCGTGGCGGCGCATCACCGCAGCGACCTCCCCGAGGGTGGGGAGCTGCTGCACGACGTCGCCGGCGAACGCCGCCGCGAGATCGCGGAACAGCCAGGGGCGCCCGAGACAGCCGCGACCCACGACCACCCCGTCGCAGCCGGTCTGCGCCATCATCGCGATCGCGTCGGACGCCTCCCAGATGTCTCCGTTGCCGAGCACGGGGATGTCGACCGAGGCCTTGAGCTCGGCGATGGAGTCCCAGTCCGCGCTGCCGGAGTAGTGCTGCACCGCGGTGCGTCCGTGGAGCGCGATCGCTGCCGTGCCGGTGTCCGCGGCGATGCGACCGGCATCGAGGTACGTCAGGTGGTCGTCGTCGATGCCCTTGCGGGTCTTCATGGTGACCGGGACGCCGAATCCATCGGCGGCGCCGACGGCTGCCGTCAGGATCTGGCCGAGCAGGCGGTCCTTCCAGGGCAGGGCGGCCCCACCACCCTTGCGGGTGACCTTGGGCACCGGGCAGCCGAAGTTCAGGTCGACGTGGTCCACGCCGTGGTCCTCGCACAGGATCGCGACGGCCCGGCCGATCGTGTCGGGGTCGATGCCGTACAGCTGCACCGACCGGTACTGCTCGTTGGGCGCGAACCGCAACATCGACAAGCTGGTGGGGTCACCCTCGACGATGCCGCGGGACGTGATCATCTCGCAGACGTAGAGACCTGCACCCTGCTCGGCGCACAGCTGGCGGAACGCGGCATTGGTGACTCCAGCCATCGGCGCCAGCACCACGGGCGTCTCGACGCTCAGCGAGCCGATCCGCAGCGCGGACGGCAGACGTGTCGAGGCGGAGGTCATGGTCACGCCGCCAGTATCCCAGCCGGTGGTCAGGCCTTCCAACGCACTGCGGTGGCCGGCTCGTCGGAGCGCGCATCGATCGAGACGAGCTTGCGGCCCTTGGGCACCAGGAACACCATGCACAGACGGGCCGAGTCGCCGGGCAGGAAGCTCTTGGGCAGGCTTCCACCGCGGCACGGCTTGAAGTCCCCGTTGACGACGTTCGAGGGCACGATGGTGTTCGCGTCGTCATGGGCCACGAACGGGGCGCCCACGCCGCCGATTCCGGCGGGACCCTTGTTCGTGACGTTCGCCCGGACGTAGTACGGCGTGGACGCCTTGCTCGCGCCGTCGAGCGCGAAGAACCGGAAGTCCTTGATCTTGCCCTTCGTGATCTTGGTGACGGTGAGCGTGACCGCACTGGCGGCGCCCTCCCCCACCGTCAGCACCACGGTTCCGGGCTTGCCAGCCGCGAGCTCGGTGCCCGGTTCGGTCAGGGTGACGCCGGAGGGAACGGTGAACCCCTTGGGCGTGGGCACCGCCTGCTGCGTCGCTGCGTCGCTGCCGCCGCAGGCGCTGAGGGTCAGCGCCGCCACGACGACGATCGCGGCTGCTCCAGAAGGTCCACGGCCCAGCGTCATCAGGCCAGTGTTCCCCACCGGAGGATCAGCACCCCAGGAGACGCGCCGCCAGCCAGCTCGCCACCTGGTCGAGCGCGATGCGCTCCTGGGTCATGGTGTCGCGCTCGCGGATCGTGACGGCCTGGTCGTCCAGGGTGTCGAAGTCGACCGTGATGCAGAACGGGGTGCCGATCTCGTCCTGGCGGCGGTATCGCTTGCCGATCGCAGCGGCGTCGTCGAAGTCGACGTTCCAGAGCTGCCTCAGCTCGGCTGCGAGGTCGCGTGCCTTGGGTGACAGATCCTCGTTGCGCGACAACGGCAGCACCGCTGCCTTGCACGGCGCCAGTCTGGGGTCGAGCTTGAGCACGGTGCGCTGATCGACCCCGCCCTTGGAGTTGGGCGCCTCGTCCTCGGTGTACGCGTCGATCAGGAAGGCCATCATGGCGCGGTTCACGCCCGCTGCCGGCTCGATCACGTACGGCGTCCAGCGCTCGCCGGAGACCTGGTCGAAGTACTGCAGGTCCTTGCCGGAGTGCTCGCTGTGGGTCTTCAGATCGAAGTCGGTGCGGTTCGCTATGCCCTCGAGCTCGCCCCACTCCGAGCCGGCGAACTCGAAGCGGTACTCGATGTCGACGGTTCGCTTGGAGTAGTGCGAGAGCTTCTCGGCCGGGTGCTCGAAGAACCGCAGGTTCTGTTGGTCGATGCCCAGGCCCGTGTACCACTCCATCCGTGTCTTCATCCAGGTCTCGTGCCACTCCTCGTCCGTTCCGGGCTTGACGAAGAACTCCATT
Organism: Propionibacteriales bacterium; assembly: GCA_038242985.1. Classification (GTDB taxonomy): domain Bacteria; phylum Actinomycetota; class Actinomycetes; order Propionibacteriales; family Nocardioidaceae; genus Aeromicrobium. Next base: position 8,783 of record JBBSRN010000007.1, read on the forward strand.
TCCATCTGCTCGAACTCGCGGGTGCGGAAGATGAAGTTGCCCGGTGTGATCTCGTTGCGAAAGCTCTTGCCGATCTGGCCGATGCCGAACGGCGGCTTCTTGCGCGAGGTCGTCATGACCTGTCCGAAGTTCACGAAGATGCCTTGTGCGGTCTCGGGGCGCAGGTAGTGCAGGCCCTCCTCGGTGTCGACGGGGCCGAGGTAGGTCTTCAGCAGGCCGTTGAACATCTTCGGCTCGGTCCACTGACCGCGGGTCCCGCAGCTCTCGCAGGCGATCAGCTCCATCTCGACCGCGTCGGGATCACTCAGACCCTTCTTCTCGGCGTACGCCTCCTGCAGGTGGTCCTGGCGGTAGCGCTTGTGGCAGTTCTGGCACTCGACCAGCGGATCGACGAACGCCGACAGGTGACCGGACGCATTCCAGACCGGTGTGGGCAGGATGACCGAGGAGTCCAGACCGACGACGTCGTCGCGACCCTGGACCATCGAGCGCCACCACTGCCGCTTGATGTTGTCCTTGAGCTCGACCCCGAGCGGACCGTAGTCCCATGCGGACTTCGTGCCGCCGTAGATCTCGCCGCACTGATAGACGAAACCTCTGCGCTTGCTGAGACTGATGACGCGATCGACGGTCGTGGTCGCCATGGGGGAACTTCCTGTCCGGCTGGGTGTCGGCGGGCCTGTGCGAGTCGTCGTGACGAGTCGTGCCCGAGTGCACCGGGGAGTCTACCCGGAACTCAACTTGACAATGATTCCCAACAGCGTTGACAATCATTCCCATGAAGCGCGTATTCCTGCTCCCGGTGCTGACTGCAGCCGTCGTCCTGCTGGCTGGCTGCGGCAACGGTTCGAGCGGCGCAGACGGAGACCGGCCCCGCGTCGTCGCGGCGATGTACCCGTTCGCCTTCGTGGCCGAGCAGGTCGGGGGGTCCTTCGTCGACGTCGACAACCTCACCTCACCCGGCGTCGAGCCGCACGACATCGAGCTGGCTCCCCGGCAGGTCGGCGCGGTCCAGGACGCCGACGTGGTGATCTTCGAGAAGAACTTCCAGCCGGCCGTCGATGACGCCATCGACCAGGCCGACCGGGGCAAGGACGACACGGTCGACGTGTCCGACATCGTCACCGAGCTGCCCGCGACCGAGGACGGCGCGGGCGCGATCGACCCGCACACCTGGCTGGACCCGAAGAACATGGTCACCGTGACCAACGCCGTCGCCGAGACCCTGTCCACGGCCGATCCCGCTCACGCCAAGGCGTTCCGAGCCAACGCCGAGACGCTCGTCGCGCAGCTGGACGACCTCGACACCAGCTTCGAGACCGGTCTCCGGACCTGCGAACGGCGCACCATCGTCACCAGCCACGCAGCCTTCGCGTACCTCGCCGACCGCTACGACCTGACCCAGGTCCCGATCGCCGGCATCGATCCCTCCTCGGAGCCGTCGCCACGCGATCTCGCCGACATCACCCAGATGGTCCGCGCAGAAGGCATCACCACCGTGTTCACCGAGGAGCTCGTCAGCCCGGCCGTCGCCCGGACCGTGGCGAAGGAGACCGGGGCGACGACCGCGACCCTCGACCCGATCGAGGGTCTGGGCGATCGCACGAGTGACCAGACCTACCTGACCTTGATGCAGCGCAACCTGACGGCCATTCGTGCGGCAAACTCGTGCTCGTGAGCACACCGGAGATCGACCCGCTGGTCGCGGAGGGCCTGTCGGTCGCGCTCGACGGACGCCTGGTGCTGCACGACGTCGACCTGCGCGTCGGTGCCGGTGAGTTCGTGGTGCTGCTCGGATCGAACGGATCGGGCAAGTCCACCCTCGTCCGTGCTGCGGTCGGCCTGGTGCCGATGATCGGCGGGACGGTCCGGCTGTTCGGCACCCCGCTCGACCGCTTCCGCGACCGAAGACGTCTTGGCTACGTCCCTCAGCGCACCAGCGCGACAGCCGGAGTACCGGCCACCGTGCAGGAGGTCGTGCTGAGCGGTCGCCTCGCTCGACGACGCCTGTTCACGCGCCCCAGCAAGGCCGACCTGGCTGCCGTCACCTCGGCCATCGAGCGGGTCGGGCTGTCGGACCGCACCGGTTCGTCGGTCAACGACCTGTCCGGCGGCCAGCAGCAGCGCGTCCTGATCGCCCGGGCGCTGGCCACCGAGGCGGAGCTGCTGATCATGGACGAGCCGACCGCGGGCGTCGACCACGACCAGCAGGAGATCCTCGCGAACCTGATGGGCCAGCTGGTCGAGGGCGGCACCTCGGTGCTGCTCGTGGCGCACGAGCTCGGGCCGATGCAGCCGCTGATCGATCGCGCCGTGGTCCTCGACGGCGGCCGCGTGGTCCACGACGGGCCGGTGGACGACCACACCCACTCCCATTCCCACACGCACTCGCACACCGGGGCGCCGCCGCGCACCAACGTCTCGGGCGAAGGGGCCTGGCCGTGATCGAGCTGCTCGACTACGACTTCATGAGGCGGGCCCTGCTGGCGGCGGTGTTCACCGGGCTCGCAGCCCCGGCCATCGGCACCTACCTGGTGCAGCGCCGACTGTCGCTGCTCGGCGACGGCCTCGGGCACGTCGCCCTGACTGGCGTCGCGCTGGGCCTGCTCACCGGGATCGCGCCATTGCTGACCGCGGTGGTCATAGCAGTCCTCGGAGCGCTGCTGATCGAGCTCCTGCGAGCGCGAGGGCGCACCAGCGGCGATGTCGCCCTCGCCATGCTGTTCTACGGCGGCATCGCCGGCGGCGTGCTGCTGGCCGGCCTGGCCGGCGAGAACGCCGCCGGTCTCAACAGGTACCTGTTCGGCTCGATCACCACGGTGTCCTCCGCTGATCTCGTGCTCGTCGGCATCCTCGGCGCCATCGTCGTGGCCCTGGCGGTGGGCCTACGACCCCAGCTGTTCGCGGTCTGCCAGGACGAGGAGCACGCCCGGGTCAGCGGTGTCCCGGTGTGGCTGCTCAGCGCACTGATCTCGATCCTCGCTGCTGTCACGATCACGCTCGCCATGCGCACGGTCGGCCTGCTGCTGGTCTCCGCCCTCATGGTCGTTCCCGTCGCCGCGTCCCAGCAGGTCACCCGCAGCTTCCGGGCCACCCACCTCTCGGCCATGGGCATCGGACTGGCCGTCGCCCTCGGCGGCGTGGTCTCCAGCTACGAGATCGAGACCCAGCCGGGTCCGACCATCGTGATCCTGGCCATCGCCGTGTTCGCCGTGATGGCCGGCGTGGGGGCCTTCCTGCGTCGCCTCCGTCCCACACCCGACGTGCCAGAGCCGGCGCAGTAGAGCAGCATCGAGGAGCTTTCGTGGTCGACCCCCAGCTGCGCAACACCCGTCAACGCCGAGCGGTCAGCTCGATCCTGGCAGAGCTCGACGCCTTCGCCAGCGCCCAGGACATCCATGACGCGCTGCGCCGCCGCGGCGACTCGGTCGGGCTGTCCACGGTCTACCGCAACCTGCAGGCGATGTCCGAGGCGGAAGAGATCGACGCCCTGCGCGGCGCCGACGGCGAGACCCTCTACCGGCGCTGCAGCGCCGGCCATCATCATCATCTGGTGTGCCGGGCGTGCGGGCGTACCGTCGAGGTCGAGGGCCCGACCGTCGAGCGGTGGGCCGACGGGGTCGCGACCGAGCACGGTTTCAGCGACGTCGAGCACACGCTGGAGATCTTCGGCACCTGCACGCAGTGCGCGTCGACCGCATCGCCCTCGGTCAGGACGACTTCAGCTGGACCGACCCCACCATCTGGTTGAACGCCTTGACCTTCTGCGGGGCGGGTTCGTCCTGGGGATCGGCAGAGGAGTAGTTGACGGCAACGACGGTCGTCTCGTCGATGGCGAAGGCCACGAGCAGGTCTGAGCGGAAGCCCACCCGTTCGACCGAGAAGGCCACGCCGTCCCGGTCGCCGACCCTGACGTCGCTGGATCCGATGACGGCGTCGTCCAGGTTGCTGTACCTCCGCTTCAGTGCGTTCACCGCGGTCTCCAGATCGGTGTCGAGATCTGCGGTGATCGACAGGTAGGACCTGTCGTTGTCCGGGTCGATGGCGCTCGTCGCCGTGTCGTCGAGGAAGTCGCTCGGGAACCGCCACGTGATGGACGATGCCGTGTCCGGGATGTCCAGCGAGCTCAGGTCAGTCGCCAGCAGATCGTCACCGGTGAACGTCGTGTCGTACGCATAGTCGCTGCCACCAGCGTCACCGGACTCCTTCGACGACGCGCTGGGCGACGGTGGCGCCGGCTCGGCGCCATCGGTGCTCCCGCAGGCCGACAGCACGATCGCACCAGCCACCGCGACGAGCCACCGTCGTGTCGACCCGATCCTCACGACCATCCCCATTCATCGACAGCTGGACCTCGGTTCACGGTCATGGCGCGGCCGTCGGCTTGCCGTCCGCGGAGTCCACCCGGCCAATACTGCCATCACCACATCGTGCGCCCTCGCGGAGAAGCAGACCGTGCTCAGCAGGGTCCTCCGGGTCGAAGCACACGGCCGTGACCAGCGGGCCACTTTCAGGGACGTAGGTACCGGGCGTGATGTCGACCCACGCGTCCGCGACGTACCACGTCGAACCGGCGCGGTAGACGTACGCCGTCTGCTGACCCGAGGTCCTCTTCTTCCTCGTCCCGAGGTACCTGACTTCGGTCTCGCTCGACACCACCTGCACCTCATCGGCGGTCGCGGTGTAGGCAGCATCACCGGTCGACGATCGCTGGGCGCCGAACCAGAGGGCGAACACGAAACCGCCGATCAGCACCCCCACGACGCCGAGCACCACCAAGCAGCCCTTCACGCGGGCCGGACCCACGGGTGGATGCCGATGTCGCGCATGATGTCGCCGAGGAGCTCGGCGCCGTCCTCGGAATCGGTGACCGTGGCATCCACGCGGTGCATCCAGATGCCGTCGGTGGTGACGACCTGACCCACCCGTACCTGTTCAGCGCCAAGCGTGCCCACGATGACGGCGGCCGATGCTCCCAGGGCATCCTCGATCGCGACGAGGATGTTGCGATCGATGCTGTGCACTCGATCGAGTCGCTCCTCGACGTCGTTGACGAATCGGTTGAGCGCGTGCTCGACCCCGGTTGCCGTGCCCACGCGGGTTTCACGAACAGCCACCGTCAGGTTCATCAGGGCCGACCCCGGCTCCCCCATCCACTGCCACAGGTGGCCGTGGCGACCGTCCAGCTGACGCGGTTCACTCCGTGGAGCAGTCAGGGACACCGGCCCCAGCGCCCGCTCGCCGAACCCTGACACCTGCTCGTCACTCATCGCCCCACCTCACGGGGATCCGGCGTCAGCCACGTGCTGGTTCCAGCGGGCTTCAGCCACAGTCGGGTGGCGGTCTCCGCCGACGCGCCGTACTCGACCTCGACCTCGCCCACCGTGAAGTCCAGCCCGTGCTCCTCGCTGGCGAGCTCCTCGATCACGACCTGGCGCACCACGACGTCGCCCTCGTCGTAGGCGATCTCGGCGGCCCGGTCCAGGTCGAGGTCACCGGCCGCCGACTCGAATTCGGGGAATGCCGGATTGTTGCGGTCCATCACGACCTGCACGTCGAATCCGGTGCCTGTCGACGTACCGCTGGGTATGTTGACTCCCAGCTTCTCGTTGGCGATCGCGGCCGACATGCTTCCGGAGAACTTCGCCTCGTCCAGATCACCCGAGGTGCTGTACTGCAGCTCTCCGGACATCTCCGCCGACCCCGACGCCCCCGAGTCCTCCGGTCCGAGATCACCGTTGGCGCCCACGGTGAACTTCATGCCGTATGTGTCAGTGGCCCAGTCGTAGTACCCGTCGGCCCGCCCTTCGGCTTCCCCACGTGCCCACGGCGTGTCGAACTCTCCGTTCACCTTGCCGTAGACGCCGGTGCGGAAGCTGGTGACGTCCTGCTGCATCACGTAGCCGGCCACGTCCTTGGCAACTCCGGCTGCAGGGTTGGGTATGTCACCGAATCCCAGGTCGATGGAGTCATCGAGTCCGTCGAGGAACTCCTTGGCGTCCTCAGGGGAGTCGAAGGCGAGCTCGAGGGTCGTGGTGCCGCCTGCTGACGCATCAACCTCAGCACCGCCGACACTGATCTCTCGGCCGAGCCCCGCCTCCAACGTCAGCGACATCCGGACGGTCCCGTCACCACGCACCTCATAGGTGGCCTCGGCACGCCCTTCGAGCTCCCACGAGACCACCTCGATCTCGACGTCCAGCCACGCATTGAGGGTCTCGACGGCGATCTCGTCGGCGTACTCGGCCAGGATCTGCTGGTCGGTCATGCCGTCGAGCGCAGCGGGCTGCTGGTCGGCGGCATCGTTGAGCGAACCGGTGCCGCCATCGACCTTGCCCTGAAGTGCCTCGTCGAGGGCTCGGGCGAGGTCGGCATCAGCATCGCCGGCCTTCGTGAGCGCATCGCTGATCTGCGCTGCGATGGTGGTGAGTGCGACCTCGGCGAAAGCCACCTCGAACATGCCGTCGTACGTCTTCGGATCAGAGACCTCACCCGTCGCGTGATCGACCCGGAGCCCCTTGCCGCTGGCTGCGGCGAGCGCGTCCTGCAGATCCCGCTGGGCGGCCAGCAGGGCGGCGCCGGCGAAGTCGACCGACGCTGCGACCCTGGCCACCTCGGCCGTGATGTCGTTGAGGCGGTAGCGCAGCTTGCCGTGCTTTCCCGTCGCCCGTTCCGAGGCGGGTCCACCCCAGGTCCAGGGCGGCCGCGACTCGTCGACCTGCTCCTGCAGGTCGACCAGCTTCTTGCGAGCCGCGATCATGTCGTCGCCGCATGAACCGAGCCGTTCGGGCTTCCAGCTCAGGACCTGGGCGATCGTCGCCATGGTGTCATCACCGCCCTCAACGACCGAGCCGAAACAGCGCGGAGTTCTGGTGGTCCGCTGCGGTGTAGTTCTCGGCGCTGTCGTGCAGGGCCTCCGCCTGACCCTCCGCGTCGGTGCTCCAGCCCGTGAATCGCGCGGTCCACACCGAGACCAACGAGGAGGCCGCCACCGCTGACGCGCTGCCGGGCAGGGCTGAGGCGATGACCTGGACACGATCGCTCGGATCGGCGGCCTTGGCCCCGGTCGCGGCTTCGCTCATCGCCGTCGCGGACTCATTGATGTCCTCGCGAACGGCTTCGAAACCAGACAAGGCGCATCGCTCCCGGATTCGAGTCACCATGTGACGTTCAAAGACGCTCGCACCATACCACGACTGTGAGGTTGCGCGCAGTATGGTCCGACGGTGACCGTCTCACCATCCGTCCGCACCGGTGACCGCCTGACAGCAGCCGACGTCCATGGCATCTGGAAGATCCGCGATGTCGTCTTCGCGGTCGAGCAGCAGTGCGACGAGCCCGATGTCGACGACCTCGACCTGCTCGCCTCGACCACACACCTGTGGTTCGCCGACGCGGCCGGACCCACCAGCTACCTGCGGGTCCTCACCGATCCGGACGGCGCTCGCCGGATCGGACGGGTGTGCACCCGCGTCGACCACCGGGGACGGGGCCTGTCGGGTCAGCTCGTGGCCGAGGTGACCCGCCGGTGGGGCGGCGGGGTCCTGCGGCTCAACGCCCAGGCGTACCTCGAGTCCTGGTACGGCCGTCACGGTTACGTCCGCAACGGCGAGAACTTCATGGAGGCCGGGATCGACCACGTCCCCATGGAACGCAGTCCCACACAGCGACAGCGCTCACCCGGAGAGGTCGGAGAGGCTGTTCAGTGACTCGGTGAGATCGCCGGTGATCTCGGTGGCGTAGTCCTCGACGGCCGTGATCGCCTTCTCGAACTGTGCGGAGTAGGTGAAGGAGTAGGTGCGCCGGGCGTCGATGCTGTCGGCCAGCGTCGTCGACTGGTCGATGACGTACTGGACGGCACCGGTGACGGTGGCCGCCAGCTCCTGCTGGCCCTTCGGCACCGTCACGGTCGCCAGCCGGTCGCGCGCCGTCACGAACGCCGGTATCAGCGATGATCTCAGCTCGCCGCTGCTGGACAGCGTCGTGGAGCTGACGTAGTCGGTGATGCGCATGGCCAGCACGCGCCGCGCTGCCTTGATGTAGGTCAGCGCGACGTTCGCTTCCTTCAGCTGTCGGCTCAGGCTCTCGTACGGCTCCAGCAGGCCCGCCTCCATCTGCTCGGCCCGCGTGTACGTCGTCGAGCCCTGCTCGCCGAACGTCTCCGCGTCGGCCAGCGCAGGTGGTTCGTCGATGGCGGTCAGCAGCGCCTTGCGGATCGCCGCCGGCGACTTCTGGTCGGACTCCTTGACGGCGGTCAGCACCCCGCTGCGAAAGCTTGCCACCGCGCTGAGGTAGTCCGCGGCCACGGCGTCAGCCTGCTCGACCTGGTTGGACTGGCGCTCGGCCTGGACGACGACGAACGTTCCGACGATCGCGGCGATCAGCACGGTGACCGCGATCGGGGCCAGGATCAGCACCCGGCGCTCCCACCCGCGATGCGGGCGGGAGCTCGAGTCGGCCGGGTCCGGGTCTGGAACGCTCATGCGCCGGTGAGTGGCTCGACTCCGTGCTGGCGCAGGCCGTAGGTGAACGCATCGACCAGCGCCTGCCACGAGGCCTCGATGATGTTGGCCCCGACGCCCACCGTCACCCACGAGTCCTTGCCGTCGGTCGTCTCGATCAGCACTCGGGTGATCGCATCGGTGCCGTGGCCCTGGTCGAGGATGCGGACCCGGAAGTCGATCAGGTGGAATCGTGCGACGTCCGGGTAGCTCCGTTCGATCGCCTGCCGCAAGGCGTGGTCGAGCGCGTTCACCGGTCCGTTGCCCTCACCGACGACGGCGAACCGCTCACCGCCTGCGTGCAGCTTGACGGTGGCCTCGGACATCGCGGCCGCTCCGCTGACCGACTCCGCGGACACCCGCCAGGACTCGAGGGTGAAGAAGGCCGGCCGCCGGCCCTCCATCTCCTCAGCCAGCATCAGCTCGAAGGACGCGTCAGCGGCCTCGAAGGTGTACCCCTCCTGCTCCATGCGCTTGACCCGATCGGTCACCCGCGCCAGCCGTTCGGGGTCCGAGGCCAGGTCGAAGCCCAGCTCCTTGCCCTTGAGCTCGATGGTGGCGCGACCGGCCATCTCCGAGACCAGCAGCCGCATGTCGTTGCCCACCAGTGTGGGATCGATGTGCTGGTACAGATTCGGATCGACCCGGATGGCACTGGCGTGCAGACCCGCCTTGTGGGCGAACGCCGAGACGCCGGTGTAGGGCTGGCGCGCGTGCGGGGGGTAGTTGGTGATCTCCGAGATCGCGTGCGAGATGCGGGTGGCGTCGGCCAGCCGGCCGTCGGGGAGCACCGGTGTCCCCAGCTTCAGCTCCAGGTTCGCGACGCAGGTCACCAGATCGGCATTCCCCGTGCGCTCGCCGTAGCCGTTGATGCATCCCTGCAGATGGGTGACGCCTGCCTGCACGGCAGCCATCGAGTTGGCGACCGCACAGCCGGTGTCGTTGTGGGCGTGGATGCCCAGCCGCATCGCGGTCCCGCCGGACCCGGGCGAGTGCAGGACTGCGAGCACGTCGGCCACGATCTCGCCGACCACGTGCGGGAGCATGCCGCCATTGGTGTCGCACAGGACCGCGACCTCGGCGCCGGCCTCGGCCGCGGTGCGCACGACCTCGAGCGCGTAGTCGCGGTTGTCCAGGTAGCCGTTGAAGAAGTGCTCGAGGTCGACGAACACCCGCTGACCGGCGTCGATCAGGTGGCTCACCGAGTCGCGCACCATCGCGAGATTCTCCTCAAGGGTGGTGCGCAGTGCGAGCTCGACGTGCTTGTCGTGGCTCTTGGCCACCAGGGTGACGACGGATGCACCGGACTCGCGGAGCGCAGCGAGCATCGGATCGTCCGCCGCGGCGACGTTCGGGCGGCGGGTGGCTCCGAACGCGGCCAGCGTGGCGTGCCGAAGATCCAGCTCCTTGGCTGCCAGCGCGAAGAACTCGGTGTCCTTGGGGTTCGAACCCGGCCAGCCGCCCTCGATGTAGCCGACGCCGAGGTCGTCGAGGTGGCGCGCGATGTGCAGCTTGTCCTGCACCGAGAGGTTCAACCCCTCCTGCTGGGCGCCGTCGCGCATGGTGGTGTCGTACACGTGGAAGTCAGTGTTGCCCTGATGTCCTGTGTTCACGGTGTGGTCCTCATGGTCCGGGTGCTGCTCACAAAAAAAGCCCCCCGGGTACGGGAGGCGGCGCGGCGGGTGTGGTGCTCAGTACCCGGCGCGCCCGTCGATGATGATCGTGATGGTGCCCACGCCATCCAGTCTAGACTCATTGATCTATGGCTGACACAACGATGTCCCAGAACGTGCAGATCGTGCTCGCCTCTCGGCCGCACGGCGAACCCACGTCCGACAACTTCCGCACCGAGACCGTCCCGATGCCGTCACCCGGCGACGGAGAGGTCCTGCTGCGGACCATCTACCTGTCCCTCGACCCCTACATGCGCGGGCGCCTCAGCGACGCCAAGTCGTATGCGGAGCCGTTCGAGGTCGACGCGCCCCTCGGCGGCGGCACGGTCTGCGAGGTCGTCGAGTCGCGCAGCGCCGACGTCGCCACCGGCGACGTCGTGCTCGCCTTCACCTCGTGGTCGACCCACGCCGTCGTGCCGGCCGCAGCGGTCCGCAAGCTGGACCCGAGCCGCGCACCGCTGTCCACGGCGCTCGGCGTGCTGGGCATGCCCGGATTCACCGCCTACGCCGGGCTCGCCGAGATCGGTCAGCCCAAGGAGGGCGAGACGCTCGTCGTGGCGGCGGCCACCGGGCCGGTCGGATCCATGGTCGGGCAGCTGGCCCAGCGCGCCGGAGCGCGCGCCGTCGGCATCGCCGGTGGCCCCGAGAAGTGCGCGTACCTCACCGAGATCGGCTTCGACGCGGCGATCGACCACCGCTCCCCCACGTTCGTGGAGGACCTGAAGGCGGCCACGCCCGATGGCATCGACGTGTACTTCGAGAACGTGGGGGGTGCGGTGTGGGACGCGGTCCTGCGCCGGCTCAACGACTTCGCCCGTGTTCCGGTGTGCGGGGTCATCGCCACCTACAACGACACCGAGGCCCCGTCGGGACCCGATCGGATGCCAGCCCTGATGGGAGCCGTGCTGCGCAAGCGGCTGCGCATCCAGGGCTTCATCCAGAACGAGTTCGCTTCACACCTCGGCGATTTCCACCGCACCGTCGGACCGCTGGTGGCCGACGGCACGATCAAGTACCGCGAGGACATCGTGCAGGGCCTCGAAGCGGCGCCGGCGGCGTTCATCGGACTGTTGACGGGCAGCAACTTCGGCAAGCTGGTGGTCCAGGTCGGCGACCTGCCCTGATGATGGTCGACCCCCGATGACCGATCCTGAGCGCATCGTCAGGGTGCCGCAGCACTGTCGATCGGCCCACGGGGTGTTCACCGCCGAACCGCTCCCCGGTGGCACCGACTTCCCGGCGCCCGCCGACGTGCTGCTGCGACGGTTCGGCGCGACCGACGACGATCTCGCCCGCCTCGCGGCACGACCGCACGTGCGCATGTTCCTGACCGAGGTCGCACCCGATGTCGCGGCCGAGTCCGCGTTGGCCGCGCGGCGGGACGCCGTGGATCTCGGCGCTGCACACGACGGTGTGGTCCTGGACCTGGTCCTGGCGCGACTCGTCGCGGCACCGGCCGGCCGCGCGGCCGCCGAGTGGGTGGCCGTCGACGTCGATGCGACTGGACTGACCACGCGAGGACTCGAGGTGTTCGGCCTGCCGGACCTGCGCCTCGACGGCGTCGAGCGCGACGACACGGCAGCGGCCATCGCCGTGCTGCTGGGGGTGGCCCAGCGATTGATCACCGAGTGGCCGGCGAACGATCCGGTCGGTCCGGCCGTGGTGACGTTGCACGACGTGGCCCTGGCCTACGGCGACCAGGTCGACCGGGCCGAGCCGGACCGCAGCACCGATCTGTTGATCGCGCTGCGCGACGGCGAGCTGGTGCTGACCCTGCTGGGCCACCCCGGCGCCGATCTGTTCGGCTAGGGATCGGCTCAGCACCGATCAGTTCAGCACCGATCAGTCGGGGGCCGCCGCACGGGCGCCCGCGGCCGCATCCACGCAGCAGACGCAGATGAGTGTCACGACGGGCGCGGGGCCAGATTGGCCAGTGTCTCGGGCCGCAGGATCATGGCCAGCTGCTCCGGCGGCAGGAGGCGACGCTCCAGGACCAGCTCGGCCACGCCGCGACCGGTGGCCAACGCCTCCTTCGCCACCTCGGTGGCGGCTGCGTATCCGATGTACGGATTCAGCGCGGTCACCAGCCCGATCGAGTTCTCGACCTCGGCGCGCAGCAGCTCGACGTTCGCGGTGATGCCGTCGACGCAGCGGACCGAGAGCACCATGATCGCCTCGCGCAGACGCGAGATCCCCGCTGACAACGAGTAGCAGATCACCGGCTCGAAGGCGTTGAGCTGCAGCTGGCCCGCCTCGGCGGCCATCGTCACGGTCATGTCGTGACCGATGATCTGGAAGGCGACCTGGTTGACGACCTCGGGGATGACCGGGTTGACCTTGCCCGGCATGATGCTCGACCCGGCCTGCACGGCCGGGAGGTTGATCTCGTTGAGCCCGGCTCGCGGGCCCGAGGACAGCAGTCGCAGGTCGTTGCAGATCTTGGACAGCTTGACCGCCACCCGCTTCAGGGTGCCCGACAGCTGGACGAACGAGCCACAGTCCTGGGTCGCCTCGATCAGGTCGAGCGCGCTCTCCAGCGGCAGGCCGGTCAGCTCAGCCAGGTGCCGGCACGCGGCGTCCACGTAGCCGTCGGGCGCGTTGAGCATGGTGCCGATCGCCGTGGCGCCGAGGTTGATCTCGTGCAGGAGCACGATCGCCTCGGACATCCGTTCCCGGTCCTCGCCGATCATCAGGGAGTACGTCCCGAACTCCTGTCCCAGGGTCATCGGCACGGCGTCCTGGAGCTGGGTACGTCCCATCTTCAGCACATCGCGGAACTCCTCGGCCTTCGCGGCGAACGACGCCTCGAGGATGGCCATGGCCGCCAGCAGCTCCTGCGCCTCCAGGATGATCGCGACCTTGACGGCGGTCGGGTACACGTCGTTGGTCGACTGGCTCAGGTTGACGTGCTCGTTGGGATGGATCACGTGGTAGTCGCCCTTGGCGTGACCCATGATCTCCAGGGCCCGATTCGCGATGACCTCGTTGGCGTTCATGTTCGACGACGTGCCCGCGCCGCCCTGGATGACGTCGACGACGAACTGGTCCTTCAACGCACCGGCCCGGATCTCCTCGCACGCCTGTCGGATGGCCTCGTGGCGTTCGTCATCGAGCAGGCCGAGATCGTGATTGGCCGCGGCTGCTGCCTGCTTGACCGAGGCGAGCGCCTCGACCAGGTGGGGGCTCGAGCCGATCGGGATGCCGGTGATCGGGAAGTTCTCGAGGGCTCGCAGGGTGTGCACGCCCCAGTAGACGTCCTGCGGGATGTCGCGAAATCCGATCAGATCGTGCTCGGACCGCGTCTCCGCGTCGGGCGTGACATGGGTCATTCCACGATGCAACCACACGGCGCGCCGGGTGTCCGTCGCGCCACCCCGCCCTAGCCGAGCTGCGTGAGCCAGCCGTGCCGGTCCTCGGCCCGGCCGTACTGGATGTCGACCAGGGCGGCGCGCAGGTTCGAGGTCACCTTGCCGGCCTCGGCGTCGGCGCTGGAGACCTCGCCGCCGTCCCACTTCAAGGTGCCCACCGGTGTCACGACCGCGGCCGTGCCGCAGGCGAACACCTCGGTGATGGTCCCGGCGGCGACGCCGTCGCGCCACTCGTCCAGGCTGACGCGACGCTCGATCACCTCGTGTCCGAGATCGGCGGCGAGGGTCATGATGCTGTCGCGGGTGATCCCCTCGAGGATCGAGCCGGACAGCTCAGGGGTGACGATCGAGCCGTCGGACTGGACGAAGAACAGATTCATCCCACCGAGCTCCTCGATGTACTTCTGCTCCGTGGAGTCCAGGAACACGACCTGGTCGCAGCCGTGGGCGATGCCCTCCTGCTGCGGGAGCAGGCTGGCGGCGTAGTTGCCGCCGCACTTGGCCGCACCGGTGCCTCCGGTGCCTGCTCGGGAGTAGGTCGTCGACAACCAGATCGAGACCGGTTTGAGCCCGCCCTTGAAGTACGCGCCGGCCGGGGACGCGATGACGCTGTAGGTGACCTTGGCCGCCGGTCGCACCCCGAGGAACGCCTCCGAGGCGTACATGAACGGACGCAGGTACAGGCTCTTCTCGTCCCCTGACGGGACCCATGCACCGTCGGCCTCCAGCAGCGCCGCGATCGAGCCGGTGAACCACTCGGTCGGCAGCGGAGGCAGGGCCAGTCGTTGCGCCGAGCGCTGCATGCGCGCGGCATTTCGATCCACCCGGAAGACGTGGATACCCGCGTCCCGCGCCGGACTCGGGCGCAATTCAGTACCGTGCGCATACGCCTTCAGGCCCTCGAAGATCTCCTGCGCGTAGTGCAGCACCGCTGCCGAAGGGTCGAGGGAGATCGGCCCATAGGGCACGACACGGGCGTCGTGCCACCCGTTCTCCAGCGTCCAGTCGGCCACGAACATGTGGTCGGTGAAGTGGGTGCCGAAGCCGGGGTCGGCGAGGATCGCCTCGCGCTCGGCGTCGGACCTGGCGTGGGGATTCGCCTCGAATCGAGCGGCGAAGGGCGTGGTCGTCATGGCACTCACGGTAGTCCTTGGAGGGTCGAGGGGTCAGCGGTCGGTGTCAGCCGGCCGATACGCCCTGGGCCAGGCGCGACGCGATGGCCTCCCCCACCGCCTCGGTGCTGCGCGGCCCGAGGTCAGCTGCATCGCCGCCGAGTCCGCGGTCTCCATCGCCGCCGAGTCCGCGGGTGATGTCAGCCTCGACGGCGTCGGCGATCTGGGCCGCGGCCTCGGGATGTCCGAGGTGCTCCAGCAACATCGAGACGGACAAGATGGCGGCCGTGGGGTCGGCCTTCGACTGGCCGG
>JBBSRN010000008.1:0-22898 GCA_038242985.1 Propionibacteriales bacterium
GCTGCACATGCGGTCGTTCGAGGACGGGGCCGTGATCGATATCGAGCCGTGGCGCGCGGGAGCCTTCCCGGTCGTCAAGGACCTGGTCGTGGATCGTTCGGCGTTCGACCGCATCATCCAGGCCGGTGGCTACGTCTCGGCACCGACCGGGTCGGCCGTCGACGCCAACAGCACGCCGGTGCCCAAGGAGGCTGCGGACCATGCGTTCGAGTCGGCCACCTGCATCGGCTGTGGCGCCTGTGTCGCGGCCTGCCCCAACGGGTCCGGCATGCTGTTCACGGCCGCCAAGATCACCCACCTGGGCCTGCTGCCACAGGGTCAGCCCGAGCGCGACTCCCGCGTGATCGACATGGTCAAGCAGCACGACCACGAGGGCTTCGGAGGCTGCACCAACATCGGTGAGTGCACTGCGGCGTGCCCCAAGGAGATCCCGCTGAGCAACATCGCCCAGCTGAACCGGGATCTGCTCGGCGCCCTTGCCTCGGGCAAGGTCTGACGCACCCGGACCCCACCCCGGTACCCACGCCCGACTCCCGCGAGTGGCGCAAACTGGCTGATTTTCGTCGAAATTTCAGCCGATCTGCGCCACTCGCGGTTCACTTTGCGCCACTCGCGGGCCCTCGCGGGCCGGTCAGCGAGGGTCGAGGCGCACGATGACGGCCTTGGAGACCGGGGTGTTGCTGCGGAGCGCGACGCTCGCGAGCGGCACGAGCACGTTGGCCTCGGGGTAGTAGGCCGCCGCGCAGCCCTTCGCGGTCGGGTACGACACGATGCGCTGATCGGCCAGCACCCGGTCCGGCTCGCCGGGCCACTCGCTGACGACGTCGACCCGCTGGCCGTCGGTGAGTCCCAGCTCCACCAGGTCGTCGGGATTCACGAACACCACGTCGCGGCCCTTCTTGATGCCCCGGTAACGGTCGTCGAGGCCGTAGATCGTGGTGTTGAACTGATCGTGCGAACGCAGGGTCTGCAGGATCAGGCGGCCCTCCGGCCGCTCGAGCGCCTCGAGCTGGTTGACCGTGATCATCGCCTTGCCCGTGGCCGTGTCGAAGGTGCGGGAATCGCGCGGTCCGTTGGGCAGCACGAAGCCTTCTTCGAGACGGACGGCAGCGTTGCACGACGCGCAGCCCGGCACCCCGCGGCTGACGGGGGGGCGGATGACGTCGTAGTCGGCGGTCATCCCCTGCCAGTCGCTGCCGTGCCGGTCACCCAGGGTGGCCTGGGCCAGGCCGCCGATGATCGCGACCTCGCTGAGCAGGTTCGGGGCGACCGGTGGGATGCGGCCGTGCGTCGCGTGCACCGCGCAGACGCTGTCCTCCACGGACAGGAACTGCGCGCTGCCGGCCTGCAGGTCGATCTCGGTCCGCCCGAGGGTCGGCAGGATCACGGCTTCCTCACCGGTCACCACGTGCGAGCGGTTGAGCTTGGTCGAGACCTGCACCGTGAGCTTCGCGCCGCGCATGGCTGCCTCGACGGCGGCGGTGTCGGAGATGGCGCCGACGAAATTGCCGCCCATCGCCACGAAGATCTCGATGTCCCCGCGCTGCAGGCCCTGGAGCGTCTGCACGGCGTCGAAGCCGTGCTCGCGCGGCGGGTCGAAGCCGAACTCGGCCCCGACGGCGTCCAGGAACGAGTCGGACATCTGCTCCCAGATGCCCATCGTCCGGTCGCCCTGCACGTTGGAGTGGCCGCGGATCGGTGAGGCACCGGCACCGGGGCGGCCGATGTTCCCGCGCAGCAGCAGCAGGTTCACGATCTCCTTGATCGTGTCGACCGCCTTGCGGTGCTGGGTCAGGCCCATCGCCCACGTGATGATGACGCGATCGGCCGCGATGTAGCGGCGCGCGAGATCGTCGATCTGCTCGATGGTCAGGCCGGTCGCCGCCAGCACCGCCGTCTCGTCGAGATCGGCCAGGTGGTCACGGAGCTCGTCCAGGCCCTCGGTGTGCTCGGTGAGGAAGTCGTGGTCGAGCACGGTGCCCGGCGCGGCCGCCTCGGCGTCGAGGACTCGCTTGCAGACCGCCTGCAGCAGGGCCATGTCGCCGCCGGAGCGGATCTGCAGCAGCTCGTCGGCGATGTCGGTGCCTCGACCGATCACCCCGCGCGCCTTCTGCGGATTCTTGTAGCGCTTCAGGCCGGCCTCGGGCAACGGGTTGACCGCGACGATCGCGCCCCCGTTGCGTTTGCACTCCTCGAGCGCGTTGAGCATCCGCGGGTGGTTCGTGCCGGGATTCTGTCCCATCACGATGATCAGGTCGGCCTGGCCGAAGTCGTCGTACAGGATCGTGGACTTGCCCACCCCCAGGGTCTCGCCCATCGCCGTGCCGGTCGACTCGTGGCACATGTTCGAGCAGTCGGGCAGGTTGTTGGTGCCGAAGGCGCGGACGAACAGCTGGTACAAGAAGGCCGTCTCGTTGGCGGTGCGGCCACTGGTGTAGAACGAGGCTCGATCGGGGGAGTCGAGGGCGTTGAGTCGCTGGGCGACCAGCGCGAAGGCATCGGCCCAGCTGATCGGCACGTAGTGGTCGGAGCCGGCCGCCTTGTGCACCGGTTCGATCAGTCGGCCCTGCTGGCCCAGCCAGTACTCGTCCCTGGCGGCCAACGAGCTCACCGAGTTCTCGGCCCAGAACGAGGTGGGCACGGTGATGGGGGTGGCCTCCCAGGTGACGGCCTTCAGTCCGTTCTCGCAGAACTCCAGCGGACTGCGGTGGCTCGGGTCCGGCCACGCACAGCTCATGCAGTCGAAGCCGTCCTTCTGGTTCATCGCGGTCACCAGCTGCGCGGTGCGCTTCACGCCGAGCTCGCGCAGCGCCGGTGCCATCGAGTGCAGGACCGCGGGGATGCCGACTGCCTTGCCCTCGGGCTCGTCCACGCTCAGGTTCGGGTACTCAACGGGATTCATGGGGTTGCCTCCACTCGATCGGGCCTGCTGTAGACGACCATCGAGTTGTCCCGCAGGAAACCGACGACGGTCAGGCCGGTCTCCTCGGCCAGCTCGACGGCCAGGGATGAGGGGGCCGAGACGGCGGCCAGCATCGAGATGCCGGCCATCGAGGCCTTCTGCACCAGCTCGAAGCTGGCTCGACCGGACACCATCAGCACGGTCCCGGTCAGCGGGAGCAGGTCCGTCTCCACGGCCCATCCGATGACCTTGTCGACGGCGTTGTGGCGCCCCACGTCCTCGCGCAGCACGAGCAGCTGCCCGGTGCGACCGTCGAACAGGCCGGCTGCGTGCACGCCACCGGTGCGGTCGAACACCTCCTGTCCGGACCTCAGCCGGTGCGGGAGCATCGTCAGCAAGGTGGCGTCGACGCGCAGGGTGTCCTCGTTCACCGGGTGCGAGGACGAGGTGCGCACCGCGTCGATGCTCGCCTTGCCGCACACCCCGCACGAGCTGGTGGTGTAGACGTGGCGGGCCAGATCGGTGCTGGGCGGGTCCACGCCCGCAGCGAGCGAGACGTCGAGGACGTTGTAGGTGTTGCGACCGTCGTCGTCGACCCCCGAGCAGTACCGGATGGCCAGCAGGTCGTCGCGGCCGGTGACCACGCCCTCGGACACCAGGAATCCGGTGGCGAGCTCGAAGTCGTGGCCCGGCGTGCGCATCGTGATGCTGAACGGCGCACCCGAGACACGGATCTCCAGCGGTTCCTCGACCGCCAGGACGTCCTCGCGATGCAGCACCTGGTTCGGCGTGGTCTGCTCGACCGTCACGCGCGCGACGCGCCGGCGCGCGGTGATACGACCCATGGTCCATGAGTACCACGTGCGCACCGGTGGCGCTCAGGTCCATCCTGTGAAGATGGACTACGAAGCGATCGTGCTCGCCGGGGGTGGATCGACCCGTCTCGGCGGAGTCGACAAGGCGTCGATGTCGATCGACGGATGCACCCTGCTGGACCGCACGCTCGAGGCCGTCGCGACGGCGCAGCGGGTCGTCGTGGTCGGGGATCGAATCGTGCCCGATCATCTCGTCGTGCAGGAGCGTCCGGCCGGGGGAGGGCCCGCCGCCGCGATCGGCGCGGGGTTGCAGGCGTTGAGCGGCGGTGCGGCCGTCGTGGTCGTGGTGGCCTGCGACATGCCGGCCATCGCGTCGGTCGTGCCGATCCTCCTCGATGCCCTGGCCGCGGCGCCGAACGCCCAGAGCATGCTGGCTCGCGACGACGGTCGCCTGCAGTACCTTGCCGGGGCCCATCGCGTGGATGCCCTGCGCTCGGTCGTCGAGTCACGGGGGGACCATCAGCTGTGCGGTGGGTCGGTGCGCGCACTGCTGGCCGACCTTCAGGTGGAGCACGTGGACGTCCCGTCCGGCGGCACGGCGGACATCGACACGTGGGAGGACATGCGACGGGCCGGGGCGACGCCGGACTGAAGAAACCGATCATTGGTTAGCAAGGCTAATTTGCTATGCTCACGACATGGATGGTCCGGACTACACGCATGCCCACGAGCTCGCCCGGTCGGTGGCGCGCCTGAACCGCCGGTTGCGCCAGGAGCGACTCAGCGACCTGACGCCGTCCCAGCTGGCCGTGCTCGGCACGGTGTGCACGATGGGGCCGGCCACGCCGAGCGCCGTCGCAGCCCGCGAGCGCGTGCAGCCGCCCACGCTGACCCGCACGCTGAACTCGCTGGCCGAGGCCGGTCTGGTGGTGCGCGAGCCGCACCCGGACGACGGTCGCCAGGTCCTGGTGTCGATGTCGCAGCTGGGGGAGACCACGCTCGAGCGGGAGCGCGATCGCCGTGACGAGTGGCTGGCGGGCCAGCTGGCCGCGCTTCCGGTGCCGCAGCGTGCGCTCCTGGGTGAGGCCGCCGATCTGCTGCACCGGATCGCCGACGCGTGAGCACGACGTTCAGTGCGCTCTCGGTGCGCAACTACCGGGTGTACGCCGGCGGTTCGCTGCTGTCCAACATCGGCACCTGGCTGCAGAACACCGCCCAGACCTGGTTGGTGCTGCAGCTGACCGGGAGCGGTTCGGCGGTCGGCTTCGCGGTGGCGCTGCAGATGTTGCCGTCCCTGCTGTTCTCCCCGCTCGCGGGCGTGCTAGCCGACCGGTTCTCCAAGCGCACGATGATGAGCTGGCTGCAGGTCGGCATGGCGCTGCCGTCGGGGGTGTTGGGTGTGCTGGCGATCAGCGGGCAGGTGCAGCTGTGGCACGTGTACGTCCTGGCGTTCTGCTTCGGCACGGCTCGCGCCTTCGAGGCGCCCGCCCGGCAGGCCTTCGTCGCGGAGATGGTGGGCACGGCGCAGCTCAGCAACGCGGTGGCACTCAACTCGGCCTCGTTCAACTCCGGTCGACTGATCGGGCCCGCGGTCGCCGGACTGATGATCGCTGCGCTCGGCTCCGGGGTGCAGGCCACCGGCTACGTGATCTTCGGCAACGCGATCAGCTACGGATTCGTGCTGCTGGCCCTGCGACTGCTCGATCCGGCCCGGCTGCACACGACGCCGGCCCGACCCCGCGGCCGCGGTGCCGTCCGCGAGGGCGTCACGTACGTGCGCAGCCGCCCCGACCTGATGCTGCTGCTGGGCTGCGTGTTCTTCCTCGGTGCGTTCGGGCTCAACTTCCAGATCACGACGGCCCTGATGGTCACCGACGTCTTCGGCCGCGGCGCCAGCGAGTTCGGCATCCTCGGTTCGTTCGTCGCGATCGGCTCGCTCGCCGGCTCGCTGCTGGCCGCCCGGCGTCCGCGCCCGCGGCTGCGCGTCGTGGTCGGCGCCGGGCTCGCGTTCTGCGTCGTGCAGATCTCGTCGGCGCTGATGCCGAGCTACGTGGCGTATGCGTTCGTCATGCCGTTCCTCGGCCTGACGGTGCTCACCACGGTGACCACCGCCAACGCCCTGATCCAGCTGACCTCGGCGCCGTCGATGCGCGGTCGGGTGGCCGCCCTCTACCTGATGGTCTTCCTCGGCAGCACCCCGATGGGTGCACCGTTCATCGGGTGGATCGCCGAGATGTTCGGTCCCCGCGCAGCCCTCGTGCTCAGCGGGGTCCTCGCCGGCATCGGCATCGCAGGCTGCGCGATCTGGTTCGTGCGACAGGACTCACGCGCGATGGCTCGCCTGCGCGAACGCCGTCGACGCGGCACGATCGTGTCCTCGCGCAAGCCCGTGTCCGTCATCGACTGACGTGCCGGTGCGGGACAGCAGCGCTAGCGTGGCGTCATGCATGTCGAGCGCACGTTCATCGTCGACCGACCCATCGATGAGGTCTTTGACTATCTCAGCGACTTCGAGAACACCAGCGAATGGGATCCGGGCACCATCGAGACCACGCGGACCGGTGGCGACGGCGGCCTCGGCACCACCTACCGGAACCGATCGCAGTTCGTCGGGCGTGAGGTCGAGCTGGAGTACCGGATGGTCGGATTCGACCGTCCGACGTTCTTCTCGTGCGAGGGCACCAACAAGACCGCGACGGCCACCGACACGATGCGGTTCACCCGCGAGGGAGACCGCACCCAGATCCACTACCGCGCGGACTTCGCGTTCCACGGCGTCGTCAAGCTCGTGGCGCCGCTGATCGTCAAGCCCAAGCTGTCCGCGCTGGCCGACGAGACCGTCGAGGACATCATCAAGGCCCTCGAGGCGTAACCTGATCCGATGCCGCTGTCCGATGCCCTTGCCCGCTCCATCGAGGTCGTGACGCCTGATCTGATCGAGCTGCGACGCGAGCTGCACGCGCATCCGGAGCTGTCCTGGGCCGAGGAGCGCACCACCGACGTGGTGGCCCTCTGGTTGGACAAGCTGGGCGTCTCGTACGAACGATTCGAGGGGGGCACCGGCCTGATGGCCGACATCGGGCCCGCGGAGGGTCCGATCGTCGCGCTGCGGGCCGATCTCGACGCGCTTCCGGTCGATGACACCACCCAGGATCCGTGGCGGTCCGGCATCGCCGGCGTCGCCCACGCGTGCGGCCATGACGTCCACGTGGCCGGCCTCATCGGCGCGGCCGTGGCGCTGTCCGAGGTGCACCGTCGCGAGCCCCTGCCCAACCGCGTGCGGCTGATCTTCCAGCCGGCCGAGGAGGTCATGCCCGGAGGCGCCCTGCGGCTGGTGTCCCAGGGCGTGCTCAAGGGCGTCTCGCGCATCTTCGCCCTGCACTGCGACCCGTCGCTCGACGTCGGTCAGGTCGGCGTGCGCGAGGGCCCCATCACGGCAGCCGCCGACCGCATCCACGTCGCCCTGTCCGGACGGGGTGGTCACACCTCCAGGCCGCACCTGACCGAGGACCTCACCTTCGCCCTGGGGAGTCTGCTCACCCAGCTGCCTGCGGTGCTGTCGCGGCGGTTCGACCCGCGCGCCGGCGCCAGCATGGTCTGGGGCCAGGTCCGGTCCGGGCGGGCTGCCAACGTCATCCCCGCCACCGGTGAGCTCAGTGGCACCCTCCGGATGCTCGACGCGGCCGCCTGGCACCAGGCCGAGCACCTCGTGCGTGGCCTGATCGCCGACATCATCGAGCCGTTCGGCGTCAGCGCCGACATCACCTACGTGCGCGGGGTGCCGCCGGTCGTCAACGACTTCGCCGCCACCGAGGTCCTGCGCCGTGCCGTGGTCGAGGTGGTCGGCGCGGCCGGAGTCGCCAGCACGTCGCAGAGCCTCGGCGGTGAGGACTTCGCGTGGTACGTCGAAGCGGTTCCCGGTGCCATGGGACGCCTCGGCACCCGCACCCCGAACGGTCCCACCTACGACCTGCACCAGGGCAACCTGCGCGTCGACGAGCGAGCCATCGCCATCGGCGCCCGGGTGCTCGCGTCAGCCGCCGTGGGTTGAGACGCCGCCGCGCCCGGCCGCCGCTCGGCCGCCTCAGGTGACAATCCGGTTACGGGCGAGATGTTTCGACGCAAGTCCCTCCCGCATGACACCGGGGTCGCCTAGGGTCGGCATCGTGCCGGGATCCGGCCCACATTCAAGGAGGAATCTTGCGTCGACTGACCAAAGCCACCGCCGCTGTCGGCGTGCTGGCGCTCGTGCTCGCAGGCTCGGCCTGCGCCAAGAAGGACACCGGTGGCAGTGACACCAAGGCCGGCGGCAAGAACGGCGACTGCGTCAAGGCCGACCCCGACAAGAAGGTCGGCATGGCCTTCGACGTCGGCGGACGCGGTGACCAGTCGTTCAACGACTCCGCTGCCAAGGGCCTGGACAAGGCCGCCTGCAAGCTCGGTCTGACGGTCCAGTCGGCCGAGGCCCAGGACGGTGAGGCGGAATCGGCCCGCGAGGGTCGCCTGCAGCAGCTCGTCGACGCCGGCTACAACCCGGTCATCGCCGTCGGCTTCGCCTACTCCGCGTCGCTGGGCAAGGCCGCCAAGGCCAATCCCGACGTGAACTTCGCCATCGTCGACGACGCGGTCGAGGGCGACAACATCGCCAACCTGCTGTTCGCCGAGGAGCAGGGCTCGTTCCTGGTCGGCGCCGCAGCCGCGCTCAAGAGCAAGTCCGGCAACATCGGCTTCGTCGGTGGGGTCGAGACGCCGCTGATCAAGAAGTTCGAGGTCGGCTACAAGGCCGGCGCCGAAGAGGTCAACCCCGACATCAAGATCCAGTCGCGCTACCTGACTCAGCCGCCGGACTTCAGCGGCTTCGGTGACCCGGCCAAGGGCAAGACGGCCGCGACGGGCATGTACGACAAGGGCGCCGACGTGGTCTACCACGCAGCCGGCGGTTCCGGTGGCGGTGTCTTCGAGGCGGCAGCAGCCGCTGACAAGCTGGCCATCGGCGTCGACTCGGACCAGGCCCTCACCGCCGACAAGTCGGTCAAGGACGTCATCCTCACCTCGATGCTGAAGAACATCGACGTCGCAGTGTTCGACTACCTCGAGGCCGCCGAGACCGGCACCGCGCCGAAGGGTCCGACCGTCTACGACCTGAAGGTCGACGGCGTCGGATACTCCACCACCGGTGGTCAGCTCGACGACATCAAGGACAAGCTGGACGGCTACAAGAAGAAGATCGTGGACGGCGACATCAAGGTCCCGACCAGCTGATCGCCAGCCGCAGCCTGACTGCAGACGTGGCCCGGTCCTCGCGATAGCGTGAGGGCCGGGTCACGTCGTCGCTACCGAAGAGGTGAGGGAGCTGAGCTCCTCGACAGCACACAGCTCGCTCGCCGACGACATCGTCGTCCGGCTGCGGGACATCGGCAAGACGTTCCCCGGTGTCGTCGCCAACCACGACGTGAACATCGACGTGCGGCGCGGCACGGTCCACGCCGTCGTCGGTGAGAACGGTGCCGGCAAGTCCACCCTCATGAAGATCCTCTACGGGGTCCAGAAGCCCGATTCGGGCACCATCGAGGTCAACGGCCGCCAGGTCAGCCTGTCGTCACCGGCCGACGCCATCGCTGCCGGTGTCGGCATGGTGTTCCAGCACTTCATGCTGGCCGACAACCTCACGGTGCTGGAGAACGTCGTGCTCGGTGCCGAGAAGCTGCACGGCATCGGCGGAGCCGCTCGGACCAAGATCCTCGAGCTCTCCGACGGCTACAGCCTCGGCGTCGAGCCGGACGTGCTGGTCGAGGAGCTCGGCGTCGGTGCCCGCCAGCGGGTCGAGATCCTCAAGGTGCTGTATCGCGGAGCATCCATCATCATCCTCGACGAGCCCACCGCGGTGCTCGTGCCGCAGGAGGTCGACGAGCTGTTCGGCAACCTGCGCGAGCTGAAGGCCGAGGGCCTCGCCGTCATCTTCATCTCGCACAAGCTCGACGAGGTGCTGTCGGTGGCCGACGAGGTCACCGTGATCCGGCGCGGCGCAACGGTCGACACGGTGCGAGCCGATTCGGTCAACTCGCGCCAGCTGGCCGAGATGATGGTCGGCTCCGAGCTGCCCACGCCGCACACCGAGGAGTCCACCGTCACCGAACGGATCGTGCTGCAGGTGCGTGATCTCCATCTGGGATCGGCCGGCGGCCGGGACCTGCTGAGCGAGATCGACCTGGTCATCCGGTCCGGTGAGGTGCTCGGCATCGCCGGGGTCGAGGGCAACGGGCAGGCCGAGCTGGTCGAGTCGATCATGGGCATGCGACCAGGCGCCACCGGGCACATGGAGCTCGGCGGCGTCGACATCGCCGGGATGTCCACGCGCCAGCGGCGCGAGGCGGGGGTCGGCTACATCCCGGAGGACCGGCAACGGCACGGGCTCCTGCTGGACGCCCCGCTGTGGGAGAACCGGGTCCTCGGCCACCAGACCCGCAAGCCCAACGTCTCCGGGCCGCTCATCGACCGCGCGGGTGCGCGCAAGGACACCGAGCGCATCGTCCGGGAGTACGACGTGCGCACGCCGGGCATCGACACCGCCGCCGGCGCGCTCTCCGGTGGCAACCAGCAGAAGCTGATCGTCGGTCGCGAGATGGCCGGCAACCCGATCCTGCTGATCGCTGCACACCCCACCCGTGGCGTCGACGTCGGTGCCCAGGCCGCGATCTGGGAACACATCAAGCGCGCTCGCCGCGAGGGGTTGGCCGTGCTGCTGATCTCCGCAGACCTCGATGAGCTGATCGGGCTGTCCGACACCATCCGCGTCATCCTGCGCGGGCACCTCGGCCAGGAGTTCGATCCGGCCACGGTGACCCCCCAGATGCTCGGATCAGCGATGACAGGGGCCGACGCGTGACCAGGAATCCTCGAACCATGCGCCTCGTCCTGGCGTTCGGGGCGCCGGCCCTCGCGCTCGTGGCGGCGTTCCTCATCACCAGCCTGGTGCTGGTCGTGGCCGGTGACTCGGTGTCAGGTGTCTGGGGACAGATCCTGAGCCTGCCGACCCACCGCGGCTACGTGAACATCATCAACGCGGCGACCGTGTACTACCTGTCAGCGGTGGCCGTGGCCATCGGATTTCGGATGAACCTGTTCAACATCGGGGTCGACGGACAGTACCGGGTCGCCTCGTTCGCGGCCGCGGTCGTGGCAGGGGAGGCCTGGTTGCCGGGCTACCTGAACACCGCGCTGGCTGTCGTGGCGGCGATCTTCGCCGGTGCCATGTGGGCCGGCATCGCCGGGCTGCTGCGGGTCACCCGCGGCGTCAGCGAGGTGATCTCCACGATCATGCTCAACGCCACGGCCACCGCGCTCGTGGCGTACCTGCTGCGCAAGACCGCGATCGACGGCGGGTCCAGCAACATCGTGTCCACCAAGCCGGTGCCCGAGGGCAGCCGGGTCGGCGGCTTCACGCTGTTCTCCGACACCCCCACCCAGGTGTACGGAATGCTGATCCTGGCCGTCGTGGTCGGCGTCGCGTACGGATTCGTCATCAACCGCACCCGATTCGGCTTCGACCTGCGAGCGACGGGTGCGTCCGAGACCGCCGCCGTCGCCAGCGGCATCAACGTCAAGCGCATGGTCGTCGTCTCGATGCTGCTGTCCGGCGCGATCGCCGGTCTGGTCGGGCTCCCGCTGCTGTTCGGCAACGACTACGCCTACGGCTCGACGTTCCAGTCCGGACTGGGCTTCGCCGGTATCGCGATCGCCCTGCTGGGCCGCAACCATCCCTTCGGCATCGCACTCGGCGCCCTGTTGTTCGCGTTCCTGGACGAGCAGGCCAATCCGCTGCAGATCCTGCTCAACATCTCACCGGACATCGTCAAGATCACGCAGGGCACCATCGTGCTGACCGTCGTGATCGCGTACGAGGTCGTGCGTCGCTACGGGATCCGCCTGGAGCAGAGACGTGTCTCCACCGCACTGGACGACGAACCGCCGTCGGCCCCGATCGAGCAGGAGGTGCGCGCATGACGGTCGCCCACGACGCCGGGGCTCCCGCGGTGAAGCCGGTGAAGTCCCGCCGGCCGAGCGTCGGCTGGATCCTCATCGGCCTGGCTGGGCTGCTGGTGCTGATGTCGCTGCTGCGCATCGTGACCGGCGCCAACGACCTGGACTCCTCGGGCACGCTGAGCGCCACCTTGGTGGCCGCCATCCCGATCGGGCTGGCCGGCCTCGGCGGTCTGTGGGCCGAGCGCGCGGGAATCGTCAACATCGGGCTCGAGGGCATGATGATCCTCGGCACCTTCGGGGCGGGGTACTTCGGCTACTTCTACGGTCCGTGGCAAGGGGTGGTGGGAGCCATCGTGCTGGGGGCGGCCGGCGGCCTGCTGCACGCCATCGCGACGGTCAGCTTCGGGGTCGACCACATCGTGTCCGGTGTCGCGATCAACATCATCGCGGCCGGAGCCGTGCAGTACCTCGCCGCGCTCGCCTTCACCGGAGTGCCCGGCGGCGGCCAGACCCAGTCACCCACCATCGGGAGCCTGCCGACGCTCACCATCTCCGGACTCTCCAGGCCGCTCGGCGATCTGGAGGCCAAGCACTGGTTCGTGGTGTCGGACCTCGCCTCGGTGGCGAGGGCCCTGGTCACCAACCTGTCGCTGCTCACGCTGCTGTGCCTGGCGCTGTTCGCGCTCACCTACGTCGTGCTGTGGCGGACCACGTTCGGGCTGCGGCTGCGCTCGTGCGGTGAGAGCCCGGCGGCCGCGGAGTCCCTCGGCGTCGACGTGATCCGGTACAAGTTCATCGCCGTCATCATCTCGGGCGGATTCGCCGGGCTCGCCGGCGGCTTCCTCGCGCTGGTCGCCTCCAGCACGTTCCGCGACGGGCAGACCGGCGGTCGCGGCTACATCGGCCTCGCGGCCATGATCTTTGGCAACTGGCGCCCCGGCGGGCTGCTCGCCGGTGCCGGCCTGTTCGGCTACACCGACACGCTGCGCCTGCGCGGTGGCGGCGAGACCATCCATGGCCTCCTGCTGTTCGTCGCGGTCGCGCTGGTGCTGCTGGCCGCCTGGCAGGTGCGCAAGGGCGCCACCACGTCGGCGTACGTCACCGGCGGCATCGGCGTGGTCATCGGACTCTGGTACGCGTTGAGCGACTCGATTCCCGAGGACCTCACCGGCATGACGCCCTACGTCACGACGCTGCTGGTGCTGGCACTGGCATCGCAACGACTCCGCATGCCCGCCGCCGACGGCAAGCCGTATCGCCGCGGGAGTGCGGGATGACCTGTTCACCTGTCCTGAGGAGGGCCGAGCCATGAGCCTGGGAATCACCGGACCGGACGCACCGGTCGACTGGGACGCGCTGCGTCGTTATGCCACCGAGGTCATGGGTCGGGCCTATGCGCCGTACTCCGACTTCAAGGTCGGGGCGGCCGGCCTGGTCGACGACGGCCGGGTCGTGCTCGGCTGCAACGTCGAGAACGCGGCCTACGGCGTGGCGCTGTGTGCCGAGTGCGGGATGGTGTCGGCGCTGCACGCCACCGGCGGCGGGCGACTGCGTGCGGTGGCCTGCGTCGATGCCGGCGGTGAGCCGCTGATGCCGTGCGGCCGGTGTCGTCAGCTGTTGTGGGAGAACGGCGGGCCGACGATGCAGCTGATGACCTCGCACGGGGTGCGGTCGATGTCCGACGTGCTGCCCGACGCCTTCGACGCGGACGATCTGACCTGATGCTGGACCTGAGCGACCCGGCGTT
Source organism: Propionibacteriales bacterium (assembly GCA_038242985.1). GTDB lineage: Bacteria > Actinomycetota > Actinomycetes > Propionibacteriales > Nocardioidaceae > Aeromicrobium. Next base: position 13,448 of record JBBSRN010000008.1, read on the forward strand.
CGTCGCCGACCCCTATCCCGCACTGGCCGACCTCCGCGCGGAGGGCCCTGTGGTCCGCTCGATCGACGGCCACTGGTTCGCCACCACTCACGACGCGGTGAGCCAGGTCCTGCGGCACCGCTCCTTCGGGAGGCTCTGGACCGATCACGAGCCACGTGAGCTGATGGAGCCCTTCAACACGCTGCACCGCAACCAGATGATGGAGAACGAGGGTCAGCAGCACCGCAGGCTGCGCAACCTGGTCTCCTCTGCCTTCGGTCGCGGTCACGTGGAGCGCATGCGGCCGCGCATCGAGGCGCTCGCCGTGCAGATGGTCGGCGACCTGGGCGAGTCCTTCGACGTGCTGGGCGAGTTCGCCGAGCCCATGCCGGTGTTCGTGATCGCCGACCTGCTGGGCGTGCCGCGCGAGGACCACGTGTCCCTTCGCGCGTGGTCGCAGGCGATCGTGCACATGTACGAGCCCGACGTGTCCGAAGCGACCCGCGTCGCCGCCGTGGCCGCCTCGGAGGACTTCGCCGACTACGTGCGCGGAGTCATCGAGCACCGTCGGTCCCATCCCGGACCGGACCTGATCACCGATCTGCTGGCCGCGCGTGACGCGGGCACCGCACTCACGGACGAGGAGCTGGTCGCGGCGGTCGTGCTGCTGCTGAACGCCGGCCACGAGGCCTCGGTCAACACCTTCGGCAACGGCCTGTACGCGTTGTTGTCCGCGCCCGGGCAGCTCGAACGCCTCACGTCGGGCGAGGTCACGGTGGAGACGGCGCTGGAGGAGATGATCCGATTCGACGCACCGCTGCAGCTGTTCGTGCGCACCGCGACCGCCGACGTCGAGATCGCCGGCACCACGGTGGCCGAGGGCGAGACCGTGGCGTGCCTGATGGGATCGGCCAACCGGGACGCAGCGGTGTTCGGCGGTGCAGGATCGTTGGGCGCCGACCGGTTCGACATCGGGCGGGATCCCAATCCCCACGTCGGCTTCGGCATGGGCCGGCACTTCTGTCTCGGCGCACCATTGGCGCGACTGGAGCTGCAGATCAGCCTGACCGCACTGCTCGACCGCTTCCCGCGACTCAGCCTCGTCGGCGAGGCGCCGCGTCGACCCACCTTCGTGCTGCGGGGGTTCGAGAGCATCGAGGTGCGCGCGGCCGCCGAGGAGTCCACGCCCGCACGATCGGTGGTCATGTCCGAGGAGGGCCAACCATGAGTGAACCGTTCGATGCCGTGGAGGTGATCGCGGCCAAGCGCGACCGCCGCGAGCTCACCGATCCCCAGATCGACTGGGTCATCGACGCCTACACCCGAGGCGTGGTCGCCGACGAGCAGATGTCGGCCCTGGCGATGGCGATCGTCATCAACGGGATGGATCGGCGCGAGATCTCCCGCTGGACCGCTGCGATGATCGCCAGCGGCGAGCGCATGGACTTCTCGACGCTGACCAGACCCACGGCCGACAAGCACTCGACCGGGGGTGTGGGCGACAAGATCACGTTGCCGCTCGCTCCGCTCGTGGCGGCGTGCGGCGTCGCGGTGCCACAGCTGTCGGGGCGCGGCCTCGGCCACACCGGCGGCACGCTCGACAAGCTGGAGGCGATCCCCGGCTGGCGGGCCTCGCTCAGCAACGCCGAGATGATGGCTCAGCTGGAGGACGTCGGCGCGGTCATCTGCGCCGCGGGCACCGGGCTCGCTCCGGCGGACAAGAAGCTCTACGCGCTGCGCGACGTCACCGGAACGGTGGAGTCCATCGCCTTGATCGCGAGCTCGATCATGAGCAAGAAGATCGCCGAGGGGACCGGCTCGCTCGTGCTGGACGTCAAGGTCGGGTCCGGAGCCTTCATGAAGCGCGAGGACGATGGCCGAGAGCTGGCCCGGACCATGGTCGGCCTCGGCAACGATGCCGGGGTCAGGACCGTTGCGCTGCTCACCGACATGAACACCCCCCTCGGGCGCACGGCCGGCAACGCCTGCGAGATCGCCGAGTCCGTCGAGGTGCTCGCCGGCGGGGGACCGAACGATGTCGTCGAGCTGACGATCGCGTTGGCACGCGAGATGGTGGCCGCCGCCGACCGGTCCACGGTGGATCCGGCTGACGTGCTGGCCTCGGGCCGTGCGATGGACACGTGGAAGGCGATGATCCGGGCGCAGGGCGGAGATCCGGACGCTGCGCTGCCGGTGGCGCGCGAGACCCACGACGTCCTGGCGACCGGCGACGGGGTGCTGACCCGGCTCGATGCCATGGCGGTCGGTGTGGCAGCGTGGCGTCTCGGCGCGGGTCGCTCCCGTCCGGGCGAGGTCGTGCAGGCCGCGGCCGGAGTCCTCATGCACGCCAAGCCCGGTGACGCGGTGCGGGCAGGTGAACCCCTGATGACGCTGCACACCGACACCCCCGAACGCTTCGAGCGGGCGATTGAGGCACTGGACGGCGGGTACGACATCGACGCGCAGGCGCAGGATTCGACATCTGATCCGGCGAGATCAGTTGTCATCGACCGGATCGGCTGATCCGCACACCGACCAGGGGGAGAGACATGCGCATCCTGAACGACCACGACGAGATCGCCGCATCAGCCGGCGAGGAGCTCGGTGTCAGCGAGTGGGTGGGAATCAGTCAGGAGCGCATCGATCTGTTCGCCGACGCGACCGGTGACCGGCAGTGGATCCACATCGATCCTGAGCGTGCCGCCCGGGGCCCGTTCGGCAAGACCATCGCGCACGGCTACCTCACGTTGTCGATGCTGCCGGGCCTCGGCGCCCAGGTGTTCGCCTTCGCTGGTGATTCGGCTCGGGTCAACTACGGGCTCAACAAGGTGCGCTTCGTCGCTCCGGTCACGGTCGACTCCAAGGTCCGCGTCCGGGTGCAGGTGCTGGAGGTCAAGGACATCGACCGGGGGCAGCAGGTCACGCTGCAGCACACCGTGGAGATCAAGGGGCACGACCGGCCCGCCTGCGTCGCCGAGACGGTCACCCTGCTGATGCCCTCCTGAGCCGGCCGATCGGGCATGCCACGATGACCTCGTGACGTCCACTCCTGAGAAGATCAGCGCCCAGAAGATCCGGCTGGCCCCGAAGGTCGCTCTGCACGAGCACCTCGACGGTGGCGTTCGCCCGGCGACAGTCGCCGAGATCGCCGCGGAGATCGGTCACGACCTGCCGGCCGAGGGCGCCGAGGCGCTCGGGGTCTGGTTCGAGGCGGCTTCCAGCTCGGGATCGTTGGAGCGTTACCTGGAGACGTTCGTGCACACCGTTGCGGTCATGCAGCGTCCCGAGGACCTGGCACGGGTCGCCCGGGAGGCCGTGGTCGACCTGGCCACGGACGGCTGCGTGTACGCCGAGCTGCGGTGGGCTCCCGAGCAGCACCTGTCGGCCGGGCTGTCGATGCGCGAAGCCGTGGAGGCGGTGCAGGCCGGCATCGAGCAGGGCCGGGCCGAGGCCGAGTCGTTGGGACACCCGATCGTGATCGGGCAGCTGCTGACGGCCATGCGGCACGCGATGCGGGGCCTGGAGGTCGCCGAGATCGTCGTGGAGTATCGAGATCGCGGCGTGGCCGGATTCGACATCGCCGGCGCGGAGGATGGATTCCCCCCGATCCTGCACCTGCAGGCCTTCGAGTACCTGCGCGAGAACAACGCGCACTTCACGATCCACGCCGGCGAGGCGTTCGGCCTGCCGTCGATCTGGCAGGCCATCCAGCGGTGCGGTGCCGAGCGGCTCGGCCATGGCGTGCGGATCGTCGACGACATCGACTTCGACGCTCCCGGTGGCGCACGGCTCGGCGATCTCGCGGCGTACATCCGTGACTGCCGCATCCCCCTGGAGATGTGTCCGTCGTCGAACCTGCAGACCCAGGCGGTGCCCGGCATGACGTCGATCGCCGACCACCCGATCGGTCCGCTGAAGGAGCTGGGCTTCCGGGTGACGGTCAACTGCGACAACCGGCTGATGAGCGGCACGTCGATGTCTCGTGAGTTCGAGCTGCTGGTCGACGCGTTCGGTTACGGTCTCGAGGACCTGCGGTGGTTCACGATCAACGCGATGAAGAGCGCCTTCCTGCCGTTCGACCAGCGTCTGGACCTGATCAACGATGTCATCAAGCCGGGATACGCGGCTCTCTGAGCTGCTGGAACGCGGCGCGCGGGGCCATCGGCTCGCAGCCGTGCGCCACGGCGTCGGCGATGATCTGTGGTTCCGCGCGCATCAGCCGCCAGCCGCGACGCACCAGCACCCACGGTGACTTGCGGCCCTCGCGCAGATCGCGCGTGAGGCGAAGGGCGAAGGTCAGCACCCGGTGGCGGCGCAGGCAGATGGCGTGTTCGAGCACGCCGGCCCCGCGGCAGGCGTCCACGATGACCGGGGCGAACAGGCCCTCGGCGATGAATCGGCCGTCCGGGACGCGGACCGTCCGGGTGTCGGTCCGGGCGCTGGCGGCGATGTCGTACACCGGGACGTCGGCGCGACCCGAGGCGCACAGCTCGGCGATCACCGCGACGGCCGCGGACGCGTCCCACGACCGCGGGTGGTCCCAGTCGACGAGGACCCCGCCGGTGGTGCGCGGCATGTCCGGCGCACCGGCGTCGCGGTAGAAGTCATCGAGGCGCAGCACCGGCCAGCCGAGCCGGGCCGCCAGGTGCGACTTGCCCGATCCGGACGGTCCCGCCACGATCACCACGCCCATCGGTGCCAGATCACACGCCGATGGGGTGCCACACGGTCTTGGTCTCGGTCCACTGCGCCAAGCGGGTGAGCGTCGGCTCGACCGCCCAGTCGTCGTCGGTGGGCCGCAGGACGCGCTTGAGATTCTCCGCGGCAGCCACCTCCAGCTCGGTGGCCAGGTCGAGATCGGTGCCGACCAGGTCGATGCCGTTGACGTCCAGGTGCGACGCGAGCCACGGGCCGATCTCGTCGGCCCGTCCGGTCAGCACGTTGACGACGCCGCCGGGCAGGTCCGAGGTCGCCATGACCTCAGCGAGCGTGACGGCGGCGATCGGGTGCTCCCGGCTGCTGACCACCACGACGGTGTTGCCGGTCGCGATCGCCGGCAGGACGGTCGAGACCAGGCCGAGCAGGCTGTCCTGCGGCGCCAGCACCGCGACCACACCGGTCGGCTCGGGGGAGGACAGGTTGAAGAACGGTGCCGAGACGGCGTTGGCGTTGCCCAGCACCTGGGTGTACTTGTCGGCCCATCCGGCGTACCAGACGACGCGATCGACCGCAGCGGCCACGACGGTCGCGCCCTGCTTGGCCGTCAGCCCCTCGGCGGCCCGCACCTGCTCGACGAACTGGTCGCGACGGTCCTCCATCACCTCGGCGATCCGGTAGAGGACCTGACCGCGGTTGTAGGGGGTGCGGCCGGACCAACCGGCGAATGCGGCGCGAGCGGCGCGCACCGCGTCCCGCGCGTCCTTGCGCGACGCGTGCGCCATGTTGGCCACGAACCGGCCCTTGGCATCGAGGGCCTCGAACGTGCGACCCGACTCCGACCGGGGGAACGCCCCGCCGATGTACAGCTTGTGCGTCTTGCGGACGCTGACTCGTTCAGCCATCAGGACGGGCTCCCTTCCAGGTAGGCGGCGAGGCCGTGCTTGCCGCCCTCGCGTCCGTAGCCGGACTCCTTGTACCCGCCGAACGGCGAAGCAGGATCGAACTGGTTGAAGGTGTTGGCCCAGACGACGCCGGCGCGCAGGCGAGCGGCCATCGCGAGGATCCGCGAGCCCTTCTCGGTCCAGACGCCCGCGGACAGGCCGTACGGGGTGTTGTTGGCCTTCTCGATCGCCTCGGACGGGGTGCGGAAGGTGAGGACCGACAGCACCGGGCCGAAGATCTCCTCGCGGGCGATGCGATGCGCCTGCGTGACGCCGGTGAAGATCGTCGGCGCGAACCAGAAGCCGCTGTCGGGAAGCTCGCACGGGGCCGACCAGCGCTCGGCACCCTCGGCGTCGCCCACGGCGGACAGCTCGGTGATGCGCGCCAGCTGCTCGGCGGAGTTGATGGCTCCGATGTCGGTGTTCTTGTCGAGCGGGTCACCGAGGCGCAGCGTGGACATGCGGCGCTTGAGCCGCTCCAGCACCTCCTCGTACACGTTCTCCTGCACCAGCAGGCGTGAACCGGCGCAGCACACATGACCCTGGTTGAAGAAGATGCCACTGACGATGCCCTCGACGGCCTGGTCCAGGGGGGCGTCGTCGAACACGATGTTCGCGGCCTTGCCGCCGAGCTCGAGAGTCACCTTCTTGCGTGATCCGGCGACCGAGCGGGCGATGGCCCGGCCGACCGCGGTCGACCCCGTGAAGGCCACCTTGTCGATGTCCGGGTGCTCCACCAGGGCCTGCCCGGTGGGGCCCGCGCCGGTGACGATGTTGACGACCCCGGCTGGCAGATCGGCCTGCTGGCAGACCTCGGCGAACAGCAGTGCGGTCAGCGACGTGGTCTCGGCGGGCTTGAGCACCACGGTGTTACCGGCGGCGAGCGCCGGCGCGATCTTCCAGGCCAGCATCATGATCGGGAAGTTCCACGGGATGATCTGGCCGGCGACGCCCAAGGACTTCGGATCCGGTCCGAGCCCCGCGTACGAGAGCTTGTCGGCCCACCCCGCGTAGTAGAAGAACCACTGGGAGACCAGTGGCACGTCGACGTCGCGCGACTCCTTGATGGGCTTGCCGTTGTCCAGGGACTCCAGCACCGCGAACTCCCGGCTGCGCTCGGCCATGATGCGGGCGATGCGGTACAGGTACTTGGCACGCTCGCTGCCGGGCAGCTTCGACCACACGCGGGTGTGGGCCGTCCGGGCCGCGGCCACGGCGCGGTCGACGTCGGCCGGGGTCGCCTCGGCGATCTCGGCCAGCACCTCCTCCGTGGCCGGGTTGATCGTCGTGAACGACGTGCCCGAGCCGTCGACGAACTCGCCGCCGACGAACAGCCCGTAGGAGCTCTTGATGTCGACGATGGATCGCGACTCCGGGGCCGGGGCGTACTCGAAGGCAGATCTCGTGGATGTCATGGGCAGACCTCAGTCCAGGGTCACGTAGTCGGGACCGGAGTAGTGCCCGGTCGTCATCTTCTGTCGCTGCAGCAGCAGGTCGTTGAGCAGGCTGGACGCGCCGAAGCGGAACCAGTCCGGATCGAGCCAGTCGTCGCCGAGGGTCTCGTTGACCATCACGAGGTACTTGATGGCGTCCTTGGAGGTGCGGATGCCGCCAGCGGGCTTGACCCCGACCTGCCGTCCGGTCTCCAGCCTGAAGTCGCGCACCGCCTCGAGCATCAGCAGCGTGACGGGCGCGGTGGCAGCGGGCTGGATCTTTCCGGTGCTGGTCTTGATGAAGTCGGCGCCGGCGTGCATCGCCAGCCACGAGGCGCGGCGGACGCTGTCGTACGTCTGCAGCTCGCCGGTCTCGAGGATCACCTTGAGGTGGGCCCGGGTGCCGTCGGGCCGGCCGCACGCCTCCCGTGTCGCGACGATCTCCTCGAACACGAGAGCCAGGTCGCCGCGCAGGAACGCGCCACGGTCGATGACCATGTCGATCTCGTCGGCGCCGTCGGCCACCGCATTGCGGGTGTCGGCCAGCTTGATGTCCAGCGCTGCGCGTCCGGAGGGGAAGGCCGTGGCCACCGAGGCGATCTGGACGCCACCGGCCGATCCGGTGCCGGCGCCGAGGGCTTCTCGCGCCACGGCCACCATGTCGGGGTACACGCACACGGCGGCTGCGGGCGGACAGGTCGGATCGGTGGGGTCCGGACGCATCGCCTTGTTCGCCAGCGCCCGCACCTTGCCCGGGGTGTCCGAGCCCTCGAGCGTCGTGAGGTCCACCATCGAGATCGCCAGGTCGATGGCCCACTGCTTGGAGGTCGTCTTGATCGACCGGGTGCCGAGCGCGGCGGCGCGCGCCTCGAGGCCGACCTGGTCGACACCGGGCAGCCCGCCGAGCAGGCTGCGCAAGGACTCCTCGCCTCGTCGACCCTCGTTGGTTCCGATGGTCACACCATCTCCCTCATCATCGAACAACCCGTCGCTCCCGGACGGTCCAGACTAGGCCCTCGCGGAGGACGTTCACCAACTTGTCATCGGCGAACATCACGATCGCTGTTGACTTCGACGCGGCGACGCGGTGCTCTGGACCAGTTGATGTGGTTCGGGGGGTCCGGACCGGGAACATCGCCGTCCGGAAGGAACACCTGTGTCTGTCCTGCCCTCCCGTCTCACCAGGCGCCTCGCTGCAGTCCTGGCCGGCGTCGCCCTCGGCGGCTCGGCCCTGGTGGCCGCACCCGCCCAGGCCGCTGACGACGTCACGCTCAACCTGATCGGCATCAACGACTTCCACGGTCGCATCGACGCCAACACCGTCAAGTTCGCCGGCACCGTCGAGCAGGTCCGGAAGGACGGTGGCGCGGACAGCTCGCTGCTGATCTCTGCGGGCGACAACGTCAGCGCTTCGCTGTTCGCCTCCGCGGTGCAGGACGACATCCCGACGGTCGACGTGCTCAACGCGCTCGCCCTGGACGCGTCGGCCGCCGGCAACCACGAGTTCGACCAGGGCGCCGACGACCTCACCGGACGGCTCAGCGATGCGGCCGACTTCCCGTTCCTCGCCGCCAACGTCTACACCGCCGACGGCACCCGGCTGCTGGACCCGTACAAGATCTTCACGGTCGACGGTGTGTCGGTCGCCGTGGTGGGTGCCCTGACCGAGGAGACCACCGCGCTGGTGAGCCCGGCCGGCATCAAGGGCCTGTCGTTCACCGATCCGACCGATGCCATCAACGACGCGGTCGACGAGCTCGAGGCGTTGCCCGAGCCGCCGGAGGTCATCGTGGCGTCGATCCACGAGGGTGCGCCGGACGGCACCCAGACCTATCAGCAGAACCTGGCCCAGAGCACCGTGTTCACCAAGATCGCCGAACAGACCGATCCGGCCGTCGACGCGATCTTCATGGGCCACACGCACCAGACGTACACCTACGACGCCCCGATCCCCGGCGAGCCGGGCAGGACGCGCCCGCTGATCCAGACCGGCAGCTACGGCGCCAACGTGGGCAACATCGCCCTCACGGTCGATCCGGACACCGGCGACGTCGCCTCGTACACCCAGCGCAACGTCGCTCGCACCGGTGCCGCCGACGGCACGCTCACCACGATGTTCCCCCGCGTCGCGCAGGTCAAGACGATCGTCGACGCCGCCCTCGCCGTCGCCGCCGAGAAGGGCAACGAGCCGGTCGCCAAGCAGTCCGCGGACATCACGACGGCCTACGTCGGCGGAGCTCGCGACGACCGGTCCAAGGAGTCGACCCTCGGCAACCGGGTCGCCGACGCCCAGCTGGTCGGGGTGGCCGACACCCCCGCGGGCGCCGACCTGTCCGTGGTCAACCCCGGCGGGCTGCGCAGCGACCTGCTGTTCGCCGGCACCGGCGGCACGAACACCGATGGCGTCGTGACCTTCGCCGAGGCCAATGCCGTGCTCCC
>JBBSRN010000009.1:0-22152 GCA_038242985.1 Propionibacteriales bacterium
CGAGGCCAGCCGCGCGGTCTTCGACGTCTTCCACGACACGACTCCCCTGGTCGAGGGCCTGTCCATCGACGAGGCCTTCCTCGAGGTCGGCGGGCTGCGACGCATCCGGGGCGCGCCGTCGACGATCGCCCAGCAGCTGCGCGAGGACGTCCGCGAGCGGGTCGGCCTGCCCATCTCGGTCGGCGTGGCCCGCACGAAGTACCTGGCGAAGATCGCCAGTGCGGTCTCCAAGCCCGAGGGTCTGCTGGTCGTGCCGATCGAGGGCGAGCTGGAGTTCCTGCACGCGCTGCCGGTCGAACGGCTGTGGGGCGTCGGCACGGTCACCGCGGCCAAGCTGCACGCGGCGCGGCTCACCACGGTGGGCGACCTGTCCAGGCTGCTCGAGATCGAGCTGACCCAGCTGGTCGGGATCGGTGCCGGCCGCCACCTGCATGCGCTCAGCCAGGGTCGCGATCCGCGCACCGTGCAGATCGGACAGCGTCGCGCATCGATGGGCGCCCAGCACGCGGTGGGGCGCGGTCCGCACGATCTGGAGTCCCTCGAGATCGCATTGCTGGCACTCGTGGATCGCGTCACACGCCGGATGCGTGCGGTCGCCCGCACCGGCAGCACCATCACGCTGCGCCTGCGGTTCGACGACTTCACGAAGTCCACCGCCGCTCGCACCCTGGCCCGACCCACCGCCCACACCGGCGAGATCCTCGAGGTGGCCCGTGGCCTGCTGCGCGCCCGCTGGGCCGAGATCGAGCGGCGCGGGTGCACCCTGATCGGCGTCTCGGTCGGATCCCTCGACGACCAGCCCGAGCAGCTGGCGCTGCCGCTGGATCCCTCGTCGGAACACGCGCTGGACGACACGATCGACGCAGTCCGCGAGAAGTTCGGCACCGGAGCGGTCCGCCGCGCCGCGCAGCTGCGGCACGCAGAGCGCGACGGCCAGCCGATCCTGCCGGACTGAGCCGGCAGCCTGCTACGCGTACTTGGCGGTCAGCTGCTCGAGCACGACCGCAGGCACCAGGGACGAGACGTCACCACCGTGCTTGGCGACCTCCTTGACCAGGCTCGAGGCCAGGTAGGACCACTCCGGCGAGGTGGGGATGAAGACGGTGTCGACCTCGGTGAGGCTGCCGTTCATCTGGGCCATCTGCAGCTCGTAGTCGAAGTCCGTCACGGCCCGCAGGCCCTTGACGATGGCGTCGATGCCGTGATCGACGCAGAAGTCGACCAGGAGGCCCTTGAACGAAGCGGTGCTGACGTTCGGGAGGTGGGCCGTGGCCTGGTCGAGCAGGTCGATGCGCTCGGCGACGGAGAACAGGCCCTGCTTGTTCTCGTTGACCAGCACCGCGACCACGACCTCGTCGAACAGCCGCGACGCGCGCTCGAAGATGTCGAGGTGACCGTTGGTCACCGGGTCGAAGGAACCGGGGCAGACGACGCTGGTCACGTCAGCGACCGTACCAAAGCGTCGTCTCGCCGTAGGCCTTGTGGCGCACGCCGTGGATGTTCTCGGGCCAGGCGAACACGTCGCGGGTGGAGCGTTCGACGACGAACAACGCGTCGGGCGCGACGGAACCAGCCAGCCGGCGCACCAGATCGGCCACCACCTCGGTGCCCAGCACGTACGGCGGGTCGAGGAAGACCAGGTCGAACGCCGAGCCCTGTGCGCCGGCGACGAATCGCTCTGCGGTGCTGCGCACTACCCGGCCCGGCACGTCGAGCGACGTGACGTTGCGGCTGATGGCGGCCGCGGCCCGCACGTCCGACTCCACGAACACCACCGAAGTCGCACCTCGCGACGCGCTCTCCAGCCCCAGTGCACCGGATCCGGCGAACAGATCGAGCACGACGAGGTCCTCGAAGCCCCCCAGCTCGGACTCCAGGGAGGAGAACAGCGCCTCGCGCACGCGGTCGGAGGTGGGCCGGGTGCCGTCGCCCTTCGGGGTCTCGATGCGCCGCCCGCCCAGGGACCCGGCGATGATGCGCGTCACGTCAGGTCCTCTCCAGGAAGTCAGCCTGCTCGGTGGCCTCCAGCGTGTGGACGGCGGCCGCGAGCTCGCGGTGCTCGCGCAATGACGGATCCGCCTCGACCACTGCTGCAGCGGCTTCGCGGGCGGACTCGATGACATCGCCGTCGCGGACGACCGACAACAACCGCAGGCTGGAACGCACGCCGGACTGCCGAGCGCCGAGCACGTCGCCCTCGCGCCGCAGCTCCACGTCAAGGCGTGACAGCTCGAACCCGTCGGTGGTCGCGGCGACGGCGGCCAGTCGCTCCGCGGCCGGGGACTCCGCGTCGGTGTCGGTGACCAGCAGGCACAGTCCCGCAGCCGACCCTCGTCCCACCCGCCCACGCAGCTGGTGCAGCTGGGAGATGCCGAACCGGTCGGCGTCCATCACCACCATCACGGTGGCGTTGGGCACGTCGACCCCGACCTCGACGACGGTGGTGGCGACCAGGACGTCGATCTCGGCCGCCGCGAACGCCCGCATCGTGGCGTCCTTGTCGTCGGCGGGCATCCGGCCGTGCAACGCACCGACCCGTAGCCCGGCCAGGGGCCCTGCGACGAGCTCGTCGTGCACCTCGGCCAGCGACCGGGTCTCACCGGGTGTTTCCTCCCCGGTCTCGGTCCCGATGCGCGAGACCACGACGTAGGCCTGCCGGCCGCGTCCGACCTCCTCGCGCACGCGTTCCCACGCGCGCTGCATCCACGCGGGTCGCGAGGCAGGCACCACGGTGGTCTGGATCGGCTGCCGCCCCGCCGGGAGCTCGGTGAGCGTAGAGACCTCGAGATCGCCGAAGACGGTCATGGCGATGGTGCGAGGGATCGGGGTGGCCGTCATGACCAGCACGTGCGGAGTCACCTCGGCCCGGTCGACGAGCGCGGCGCGCTGCTCGACGCCGAAGCGGTGCTGCTCGTCGACGACCAGCAGGCCCAGCTCGGCGAACTGCACGTGGTCCTGGATCAGTGCGTGGGTGCCGATGACGATGCCGGCCTCTCCCGACGCGGCGTCCAGCAGCGACTCGTTGCGGGCGCGGGCGCCCATCGAGCCGGTGAGCAGGCGCACCCGGGTCGCACCGTCGGCGCCGCCGAGCATGCCTGCCTTGGCCAGGTCGCCGAGCTGCGCGGTGATGCTGCGGTGGTGCTGTGCGGCCAGCACCTCCGTCGGGGCCAGCAGCGCAGCCTGTCCCCCGGCGTCGACCACCTGCAGCATCGCGAGCACCGCGACGATCGTCTTGCCCGAGCCGACCTCGCCCTGCAGCAGGCGGTGCATCGGTCGACTCCGCGACAGATCGGCCGAGATCTCCTCGGCGACCGCACGCTGGCCGGCGGTCAGCTCGAAGGGCAGCGAGGACGCGAACCGGGCCCGCAAGCCTGCCTCGATCGGCGCCCGGGTGGCCGATCGCTGCTCGTCGAGCGCATGACGTCGCTGCGCGAACACCGTCTGGACGACGAAGGCCTCCTCGAACCGGAATCGGTCGCGCGCCGCCATCGCCTCGGCGATGCTGTGCGGCCGGTGGATCGACTCGAACGCCTCGCGAACGGCCGGGAACCCGCGCCCCGTGCGCAGGTGGGGCGGCAGGACATCAGGGATCTCGTCGATCGTGTCGAGGCACATCGCCACGCCCTTCTCGATCGACCACGAGGTGACCTTGGCGCTGGCGGCGTAGATGGGCAGCACCCCGCGGGACAGCCGCGACGCCGCCATGTCGCCGTCGTCGTCGACCAGCTCGAAGTCGGGATTGGTCAGCTGCAGCTCGCTGTTGAACGATCCGACCTCGCCGGAGAACAGTCCAGTACGGCCCGGCGTCATCTGCTTGGGCAACCACGGCTTCTGGAAGAAGGTCAGCGTCAGTCGATGCGCACCATCGGTCACCACGACCTCGGTGCGACTGCGCTTCGGCTGGTTGCGGAAGGGGATGACACGGGTGCTCACGACCTCGGCCAGCACCGTGGCGTACTGGCCCACCGTGAGCGCGGACAGATCGGTGGGATGGCCGATCTCGGCGTATCGGCGGGGATAGTGGCGCAGCAGGTCCTCGACCGTGTGCAGCCCGAGCGCCTTCTGCATGGGCTTGGCGGTCTTGTCGCCGATCGCGTTCGACAGCTTCGTGGTGAGAGTGACCATGACGGGCTATTCGACCGCCAGGAACAGCGGGTAGTTCTCCTGTCCGCCGGAGTAGACCACCAGATCGACGTCGGGCCGGTGCTCGCGAAGATGAGCGTGCAGATGCTGCTCGACCGACGCGTCCCCTCCTTCTCCGAGCACGACCGTGACCATCTCGGTCGCCGGTGACATCAGTCGTTCGAGGACCTGGACGGCGACGTCGGCGACCTCCGTGCCGATGACCGCGAAGTCGCCGGCGACCACGCCGAGCGCGTCGCCGACCTGACACGGACCGACCATCGTCATCCCGGGTTCGGTTGCGATCGTGACGGCGCCGTGCTGGGTGTGCGCGGCCGCGCTCGACATCGCGACCACCACCTCGTCGAACTCCAGACCCATGTCGTGGACGGCGAGAGCAGCCAGTCCCTGCACCTGCGCCTGGGTGGGGATGACCGCGATGCGGATGCCGTCCCGCCGGGCGGCCTGGGCAGCTGCCTCGAACTGACGCACGTAGCGCGGGTTGTTGGGCAGCACGATGACCTCGTCCGCACCCGTGACCGACAGGGCGGCCGCCATCTGGGCCGCGGTGAGCGGGTCGTCGCGGGTGAACTCCAGCGCGACGGCTCCGCACTCGCGACACAGCTCGGCCAGCCCGTCTCCCGTGGTGGCGGCCACGAGCACCCGGCCCTCCTGGCGGGGTCGCCGAGCGGTCTGGTCGGCGAAGTGGGTGACGGCGATCCGGTACGGGCGACCGGCCGTGATGCCGGCCTCGATGGCCGCACCCACGTCGTCGACGTGGACGTGGACGTTCCAGAGCCGGTCATCGCCCACCACGACGAGCGAGTCGCCGAGGAGACCGAGGGCCGCCCGCAGATCGACGATCCGGTCGTCGTCGGCCTCCAGCAGGTACATGACCTCATAGGACGGGCCCTCGGGATCCAGATCGTCACCGACCATGATCGGGACCGGCAGCTTGGCCCGGACCGGCTCAGGCCGGCGCCCAGTGAGCAGCTGACCGGTGGCGTCGAGCACCACGACCAACGCCCGTCCCCCCGCATCGACCACCCCCGCCCGGGCGAGCCGTTCCATCTGCTGCGGCGTGCGTTCCAGCGCGTCACGGGCCGCGTCGGAGGCGGCGTTGAACACCGACCGGCCGTCATCGAGACCGTCGTGCGCGCCGGCGGCGGCAGCGGCGCCCACGGCAGCTGCCCGGGCCACCGACAAGATGGTGCCCTCGACCGGCTGGCCAACCGAGTCGTAGGCAGCGTCGGCAGCGACCGCGAAGGAGTGCGCGACGTCATCGGGCCCGATGCCGGCATCGATGGGCAGGTCACGAAAGCACGCCCGCACCAACTGGGAGAGGATGACGCCGGAATTGCCCTTGGCGCCCATCAGCAGCCCGTCGGTGTAACCGCGGATCAGCTCGGGCAGTGGCGTGTCGACGGCCAAGGAGTCGATGGCCTCGAGTCCCGCGGCGAAGGTCAGGAACGCGTTGGTGCCGGTGTCGCTGTCGGGCACGGGAAAGATGTTCAACGCGTCGATCTCGGCGCGGGACGCCGACAGCGCTTCCACGCACAGCTGGGTCCACGCACGAAACGCCGCCGCGTTGAGAGCCAGAGCCATGCGCTGAGGCTATCGCCTCCGGTGCCGACGTCCGGGGAACCGGCGCCCCGGATTCGCGCCGCGCGCAGGTCGTCGGCTATTCTTGAGCGGTTGTCGTCAGGGCGTCGCGTCCGGCGGCTCCCGTGATTTCCGATTCGTCTCACCTTTCAGGAGTTTGCCGTGGCTGCGGTCTGCGATGTGTGCAGCAAGGGACCAGGCTTCGGCCACAACGTCTCGCACTCCCACCGACGCACCAAGCGTCGTTTCGATCCCAACATCCAGCGCGTGCGCGCTGTGGTGGACGGCACCCCCAAGCGGCTCAACGTCTGCACGTCGTGCCTGAAGGCCGGCAAGGTCTCTCGCTGAACCGGTGACTGCCGATCGCGCAGTTCACGCCGTCACCGATGACGCTCTCGGCGACCTCGACGCGGTCGGGGTCGCCGCTGCCATTGCCGCGCGTTCCATCAGCGCTCGGGAAGCCACTGAAGCGGCGGTTCGTCGCATCGAAGCGGTCGACGAACGGCTCAACGCCGTCCGGCACCCCGACCTGGATCGTGCCCTCGAGCAGTCGCTGACGCCCGGGCCCGGCATCCTCAGCGGCGTGCCGAGCATCATCAAGGACAACACCCGGGTCGCGGGCCTGCCCACTGACATGGGGTCGCTGGCCATGCGGTCGCGGCCTGCCACGTCCGACGATCCGTTCACCAGCCAGTTCCGCAGCACCGGCCTCGGGGTGCTCGGCAAGAGCACCATGCCGGAGTTCGGGTTCAACGCCTCCACCGAGTACGAGACCGTCGCACCCACCCGCAACCCGTGGAACACCGACTTCTCCCCCGGCGGCTCCTCGGGCGGATCCGCCGCACTGGTCGCCGCCGGTGCCCTGCCGATCGCTCATGGCAACGACGGCGGCGGCTCCATCCGCATCCCCGCAGCGGCCTGCGGGCTGGTCGGACTCAAGCCCACCCGGGGCCGCGTGGTCCCGGCCGCCGAGTCGGCCACCCTGCCGGTCGACATCGTCTCCAACGGCGTCATGACCCGCACGGTGCGCGACACGGCCCACTTCATGGCTGGCACCCAGCAGTTCGCGCCGGCCAACGGCATGGCTCGGCTCGGCCTCGTCGAAGGCCCGTCCGACCGCCGCCTGCGCATCGGCCTGGTCATGCACTCCGTCACCGGCATCCCCACCGACGCGGACGGTCAACGCGCCGTCACCGGGGCCGTCGAGCTGCTCACCACGCTGGGTCATGACGTCGTCGAGGTGCCGCTACCGGTCGACGAACGGTTCACGGACGCCTTCAAGCACTACTGGTCGCTGCTGGCCTTCAGCACCCAGTACTTCGGCAAGCGCGCCATGCACAGTCCCGACTTCGACGCGTCGCTCACCGACAGCCTCACCCAGGGCCTGGCTCGGACCTTCGTGCGCCGGGCCTGGCGGCTTCCGCTGACGATCCGCACGCTCAAGCAGTCCGAGCAGCAGTACCGCGACGCCTTCGCCGACGTCGATGTCATCGTCTCCCCCACGCTGGGCTTCGTCACACCGCGGCTCGGGCACCTCAACGCAGCCGCCGGATTCGAGGCGCACTTCGCACGCCTCAGCCAGTACGCCGCGTTCACCCCGCTCAACAACGCGTCGGGCGGACCCGCCCTCTCCCTGCCGCTGGGCACCAGCTCGGAGGACATGCCGGTCGGCGTGCACTTCTCGGCCCCCCACGGCCACGAGCAGACCCTGCTCGAGCTGGCCTACGAGCTCGAGGCAGCGCAGCCGTTCCGGACCATCTGGGATTGACGGAGGGGACTCAGCGCCAGTGCTGGTGTCCGGCCGAGCCGTCGAAGGGCGTGCCCGCGACCGTCACCCCGGAGCCTGCGTGGACGGAGCCGACGATCGTCCACTCCTGCGGCACCGTCGCTGACGGCGGGAACGTGGCGACGAGGCCGTAGTCGTCGCCACCGGTGAGCACGAACGTGAGTGGATCGATCTGCAGCGCCTCGGCCACGGTCAGGATCGCCTCGGGGACGGTGAAGGCGGTGGGATCGATGTCGACGCCGACGCCGCTCGCGACGGCGAGGTGTCCGAGATCGGCCAGCAGTCCGTCGCTGACGTCGGTCATGGCAGTGGCACCGGCGGCGGCCGCCTGCGGACCGGCCTCGTACGGCGGCGCCGGGACGCGGTGCGCGTCGACGGCCTTCTTCGGCGATCGGAACCCCCGGCTCAGCGCAGCGAATCCTGCCCCCGCCAGTCCGGTGCGACCAGCGACGGCGACCAGGTCTCCGGCGCCGGCGCCCTGACGTCGGACGACCGGGTCGGCCTCGCCGATCGCGGTGACGGCGATGACGATGGCGTCCGAGGAGGTGACGTCCCCGCCCACCACATGAGCGCCGACCCGGGCCGCCTCCTCTGCGAAGCCGCGCACCATGTCCAGCGCCCACTCGACCGGCAGGTCGGCCGGCGCACCGAATCCGAGGGTCAACGCGGTGGCCGTGCCACCCATCGCGTTGATGTCGGACAGATTGCACGCCGCGGCCTTGCTGCCGATCTCGCGGGCACTGGACCAGTCACGCCGGAAGTGTCGGCCCTCCAGCAGCAGATCGGTGGAGATCAGGGTGCCACCGGCGCCGGTCGTTACCAGGGCAGCGTCGTCGCCCGGTCCGATCAGCACCCGTGGGCCCGAGCCCAGCTGGTGGGTCACCGCGTCGATCAGACCGAACTCGCCGAGCTCGCCGATGGTCTGCGGTGTCGATAATCCGATGGCCATGCCCCCATTCTCGCGCACACGTCTGTCGTATCCACGACGCCACATCGGGTAGGTTGTGCCGAGCCGCCGACGGCGACGGCACGACCGAGGAGGCGACGATGTCCGTACAGGCATACATCCTGGTTCAGACCGAGGTGGGCAGATCGGCGGAGGTCTGCCGCGCGATCGCCGAGGTCGAGGGCGTCACCGCGGCCGAGGACGTCACCGGCCCCTATGACGTCATCGCTCGCGCAGAGGGCGGTTCGGTCGACTCGCTCGGCACGTTGGTCGTGTCGCGCATCCAGAGCATCCCGGGGATCACGCGCACGCTCACGTGTCCCATCGTGCGCATCTGACGTGCGTCGCCCAGCATCCGTGCTGGCCGCAACGCTCCTGCTGAGCGGCTGCAGCGGCGGGTTGTACGACTTCTCCACCGACCCGGGGACGTCGACCGCCTGTCGCGCCCTGGTGACATCGCTGCCCGCCACGGTCGCCGACCAGCCAGCCACCCCGGTCGACAGCGCGCGCGTGGCAGCGTGGGGCGATCCGCGCATCGTGCTGCGTTGCGGGGTGAGGCAACCAGCCGAGCTCCAACCCACGTCGCGGTGCGACGACGTGGACGGCATCGGCTGGTTCACGCAGAAGCGGGACGGTGGGCGGCTGTTCACGACCATCGGTCGCGATCCGGACGTCAGTGTCGAGGTGCCTGCTGGCTATCGGCCGGCCGGTACGGCGCTGGTCGACGTCGCGGACGCCGTCAGGGCAGGCTCGACCGCCGACGATCCGTGCGTCTAGGCCGGACTCCGATCAGCGAACCCGATCAGACCGAACCCGATCAACGCAGGCCGGTGTCGCGCTGCAGGGCCAGGGTGATGAGTCGATCGACCAGCACGTCGTAGGGGACGCCGGAGGCCTCCCACAGCTTGGGGAACATCGAGAACGGCGTGAAGCCGGGCATCGTGTTGATCTCGTTGATCACCAGCCCGTCGTCGGTCAGGAAGAAGTCGACCCGGGCCAGGCCCTCGCACCCGATCGCCTCGAAGGCCGTCACGGCGTACTCGCGGATCCGTTCGGACATGGTCTCGGGCACGTCGGCCGGGATGGTCACGGAGCTGGACCCGTCGAGGTACTTCGCGGAGAAGTCGTAGAAGTCGTGATCGGCACCGGCATCGACGTTGATCTCGCCGACCACGCTGGCCACCGGGACTCCGTCGGGGCCCTGCATGACACCGCACTCGACCTCACGCCTGTTGCGGGCCGCGGCCTCGACGATCACCTTCGGATCGAACTCACGAGCAGCGAGCACCGCCGCATCGAGCTGGTCCCACGAGTCGACCATCACGACGCCAGAGCTCGATCCGGCGCGAGCGGGCTTGACGAACACCGGCAGTCCGAGCGCACGGACGCGGGCCTCGGCTCGGGCGCGGTCCTTGCGCCACTGCCACGGGTGGATGGTCACGTGCGGCAGCTGCGGGAGCCCGGCTGCGGCGAACACGGTCTTGGTGAACGGCTTGTCCATGCCGACGGAGCTGGCCAGCACTCCCGCTCCCACGTACCGCACGTCGGCCATCTCGAGCAGGCCCTGGACCGTTCCGTCCTCGCCCCACGGACCGTGCAGCAGCGGGAACACGGCGTCGGCGTCGCGCAGCTGCTCCCAGGTGAAGTCCGGCAGATCGGCGCGCACCTCCGGGAGGGTGCCCGGGGCGAGATCGGTCCAGTCGGCGGTCTCACGCACCCACCGTCCTTCGCGCGTGATGCCGACGGGCTGCACGTCGTAGCGCTCGTGGTCCATCACGGCGAGGACCTCGCTGGCGGTGAGGCACGACACACCGTGCTCGCTGCTCCGGCCCCCGAAGACGACCAGCAATGACGGCCTGACGGCGCCTGATATGACTTGGCTCATTGCCGAGCACCCTACCGGCGTGCGCACAATGGTCCATGCCCGGACGTGACCTCTCGCCCTCCACCATCACCGTCGCCTCCGGACGGCCCGCCCGTGCACCGGGCGCACCGCTGAACGCGCCGATCACGATGGCCACCGCGATGATTCCCGGCGGGGAGGCCGACTACGCCCGGTTCGGCAACCCCAGCTGGGACTCGTTCGAGCAGATCCTCGGCGATCTGGAAGGCGGGCGGGCGCTGGCATTCTCCTCCGGGGTCGCAGCAGCCACCGCGGTCGTCGACCTCGTGCCGCTGCACGGCACCGTGGCCGTGCCGCGCGGGGCCTACGCAGGCACCCTCGCCCTGCTGCACGAGCGGGCCAAGCGCGGATACGTCCAGCTGATCATGTTCGACGTCGACAACACCCCCGAGGCCGTGGCCGCCGTGGAGGCCTCGGACCTGGCGTGGATCGAGACGCCCACCAATCCTGCGCTGCTGCTGGCCGACCTGGCGGCCCTCTGTCAGGTGGCGGCCCGCTCGGACGCCGTCGTCTGCGTCGACAACACCTTCGCCACGCCCCTGCGCCAGCGGCCGCTTGATCTGGGTGCCGACTTCGTCGTGCACTCGGCATCGAAGCTCCTGTCCGGTCACAGCGACGTCATCCTCGGTGCCGTGGTCACGAACGACGAGCGCGCCCACGAGGCCATCGCGGGCCGGCGTGCCCTGATGGGCGCCATCCCCGGCGCCTTCGAGTCCTTCCTCGCGGCCCGCGGCATGCGCACGCTGCACGTGAGGCTCGACCGGGCCGAGGCGAACGCCAAGGAGCTGCACGCGCGCCTGTCGCGCACGCCGAAGGTCGTCTACGCCCGATACCCAGGATTCGGCACGATCATCTCCTTCGAGGTGGCCGGCGGAGGCGACGCGGCCGACAAGATCACCGGGCTCAGCGACATCATCGTCAACGCCACCAGCCTCGGCGGCGTCGAGTCCACCTGGGAACGCCGTCGCCGCCACGCGGCCGAGCCCGACGCGGTGCCGGACGGACTCATCCGCCTCTCGGTCGGCATCGAGGACGTGGAGGACCTGTGGATCGATGTCGAGAACTGCCTCGACGCCCTCGGCTGAGCGGCGCGGCCGGTTGCCCCGGCGTCAGAGGGTCTCGGACTTGGCCTTGCGGGAGATCATCGCGTCGACGAGCTCGGCCGGTGTCATGGTGCCGGCGATCAACGCCGCGACGTGCTCCACGATCGGCATCTCGACGCCGTGCATCTTCGACAGCTCGCTGACCGACCGGCACGACTTGACGCCCTCGGCCACCTGACGCGTCTCGCTGGTGACCTCCTCGACGCTCATGCCGCTGCCGAGCTTCTCGCCGAAGGTGCGATTGCGTGACAGCGGCGAGGAGCACGTGGCCACCAGATCGCCCATGCCGGCCAGGCCCATGAACGTGGCCGGATCGGCACCGATCGCGACGCCGAGGCGCGCACCCTCGGCCAGCCCCCGGGTGATGATCGATGCCTTGCTGTTGTCGCCGTAACCGAGCCCTACCGCCACGCCGACGGCGAGGCCGATGACGTTCTTCGTGGTGCCGGCCAGCTCGCAGCCGATCACGTCGGTGTTGGTGTACGGGCGGAACGACGGCGTGTGACACAGCTCCTGCACCCGTTCGGCGACGTGCTCGACCTCGCACGCGACGACGCTCGCGGCCGGTTCGCGCTGGGCGATCTCGCGGGCCAGGTTGGGACCGGAGACGACGGCGATCCGCTCCGGTCCAGCACCGGTCAGGTCAGCGATGACCTCGCTCATGCGCATGTGGGTGCCGAGCTCGATGCCCTTCATCAGACTGACCATCACCGCACGCTCGGGAATGTGCTGGGCCCAGCTCTCCAGGTTGGTGCGCAGCTGCTGGCTCGGGACGGCCAGCACCACCAGCTCGGCGCCCGCGAGCGCCTCGACGGGATCGGGAGTCGCCGAGATGGCCTCCGGAAGCTCGATGCCCGGCAGGTAGTCGGTGTTCTGGTGCCGGCTGTTGATGGTCTCGCAGACCTCAGCGCGTCGGCCCCACATGCGTACGTCGTTGCCCGCGTCGGCCAGCACCAGCGCGAACGCGGTGCCCCACGATCCGGCTCCCATCACGGTGATCTGTGCCATCAGCCCTCCAGGCTCTCGTTGTGAGTGTTTGATTGCGGCTCTGCGCCGTTGCGCTGGTGCAGGCTGCGCACGTCGACCCGCGGACCGGTCGGCATCTCGCCGCGCAGTTCGGCCATCATGTCAGTCAAGGTGTCCATCAGCCGATCCGTCGCGGCGCGCAACAACTCGTCGGTGAGCGGCCGGCCCTCGAAGTCCGACAGGTCCACCGCCGGGCCGACCCGCACGTGGATGGTCTTGCGCGGGAAGAACTTCGGAATCTTCGTGTAGGGCCACAGGATCTCCTGGGCACCGGACTGCAGGAGCGGGACCAGTGGCCGGCCGGTGGCGAGCGCGATGTGCACGGCACCGGTCCGACCCGTCATCGGCCAGCCGTCCGGATCGCGGGTGATGGTTCCTTCGGGATAGACCGTGACGACCTCGCCCGCCTCGACTGCCGCGCAGGCGTCGCGAACCGACTCCGCGGCAGCACCAGGTCTGGTGCGGTACACCGGGATCTGGCGAGCCGCGCGCATCAGGCGCCCCAGGACCGGGATGGCGAACAGGGTGTCCTTCGCAAGGAAGCGCGGCGCAAGATCGTGGTCGTACAGGAAGTGTCCGATCAGGATCGGGTCCAGGTGCGACACGTGGTTGGGTGCGAGCACGTAGCCGCCGTCGGCCGGCAGATTCTCCAAGCCCTGCCAGTCGCGCTTCATCAGCACCATCAGCCACGGCCGAAAGATCAGGGCGAACCCCCGGATCGCGCGGGGGATCGACCGTTCTCGCATGCCGGTCACCCTACTCAGGGGCCACGTCGACCCGGGGCTCCGCCGCTCAGAGCGTGGCGGGCTTGAAGGACGGACGCGCGGCCTCGTAGGTGTCGATGTCTTCGGAGTGCGACAGCGTGATGGCGATGTCGTCGAGGCCCTCGAGCAACCGCCAGCGGGTGTAGTCATCGATGGTGAACGAGTCCTCGATCGCATCGACGCCCTCGCCTGCCCTGACCGTGCGGGCCTGCAGATCGACTGAGATGGTGGCACCGGGATGCTCATCGAGGTGGTCCCACAGTCGCTGCACGACCTTGTCATCGACCTCGGCGGCAAGCAGACCGGCCTTGCCGGAGTTGCCCCGGAAGATGTCTCCGAAGCGCGGCGAGATGACGACCTTGAAGCCGTAGTTCTGCAGCGCCCACACGGCGTGCTCGCGCGAAGATCCGGTGCCGAAGTCGGGGCCGGCCACCAGCACGGTGGCGTTGGTGAACGCGTCCTGGTTCAGCACGAACGACGGATCGCTGCGCCAGGCCGAGAACAAGCCGTCCTCGAAGCCGTCGCGGGTGACCTTCTTCAGCCACACGGCGGGGATGATCTGGTCGGTGTCGACGTTGCTGCGGCGCAGGGGCGCGCCCACACCGGTGTGTGCGGTGAACTTGTCCATGGGTCAGGCTCCTGCCTTCTGGGGATCGGCCGGCTCGAGGGTGGCGATGTCGGCGGGACCGGCCAGGTGGCCGAGGATCCCGGTCGCCACGGCGACGTCGGGTGAGACCAGGTGCGTCCGCCCCCCCTTGCCCTGGCGACCCTCGAAGTTGCGGTTGGACGTCGAGGCGGCCCGCTCCCCCACCATCAGCTGATCGGGATTCATGCCCAGGCACATCGAGCACCCGGCGCCGCGCCATTCCGCACCGGCGTCCAGGAAGATCGTGTCGAGGCCCTCGGCCTCGGCCTGCAGGCGCACTCGCACCGAGCCCGGCACCACGAGGATGCGGGTGTCCTTGGCAACGGTGTGCCCGTGGATCAGACCCGCCGCGACCCGCAGGTCCTCGATGCGGCCATTGGTGCACGAGCCGATGAACACGGTGTCGACCGAGATGTCCTTCATCGGCGTCCCGGCCTCCAGCCCCATGTAGATCAGGGCGTTCTCGGCCGCGACGCGCTCGTTGTCGTCCTCGAACGAGGCCGGATCGGGCACGCGGCCCGACAGCGCAACTCCTTGGCCCGGGTTGGTGCCCCACGTGACGAACGGCGTGATCTGTGCGGCGTCGATCGTGATGACCTTGTCGAACTCGGCGTCGTCGTCGGTGACCAGGCTGTCCCAGTACGCCACGGCGGCATCCCAGTTCGCGCCGGTCGGCGCGCTCGGACGTCCCTGCAGGTAGTCGTACGTGATCTGGTCAGGCGCGATCAGGCCTGCCTTGGCGCCCCACTCGATCGACATGTTGCAGATCGTCATGCGCGCCTCCATCGACAGCCGCCGGATCGCGTCGCCGCGGTACTCCACGATGTAGCCCTGTCCACCACCGGTGGTCTCCTGCGTGATGAGCGCGAGGATCAGGTCCTTGGCGGTGGAGCCGGCCGGCAGGTCACCGGTGACGTCGACGGCCATCATCTTGGGGCGGGCCTGCGACAGCGACTGGGTCGCGAGGACGTGCTCGACCTCGGACGTGCCGATCCCGAACGCGATCGAGCCGAACGCTCCGTGGGTCGAGGTGTGGGAATCCCCGCAGACGATCGTCATGCCCGGCTGGGTCAGGCCCAGCTGCGGCCCGACGACGTGCACGATGCCTTGGTCGACGTCACCCATCGGATGCAGACGGACGCCGAACTCCTCGCAGTTCCTGCGCAGCGTCTCGACCTGCGTGCGCGACACGATGTCGGCGATCGGCTTGTCCAGATCGGTGGTGGGGATGTTGTGGTCCTCGGTGGCCAGGGTCAGATCGGCTCGGCGCACGGGGCGGCCCGACAGTCGCAGACCTTCGAACGCCTGCGGGCTGGTGACCTCGTGGATCAGGTGAAGATCGACGTACAACAGATCCGGTTCACCCTCGTGGCTGCGCACCACGTGGTCGTCCCACACCTTCTCGGCCAATGTCCTACCCATGACGTCTCCTCATCTCGGTGCCTCGAGCCCAGTATTCGCTGCGCGTTTCGGTTGCGTCTCACAATGCGATACGGCAATATCAAGGTATGGACAACTCTAGCGGAGTCGGCGTTCTCGACAAAGCCGCGCTCGTGCTCGCCGCCCTCGAGCCGGGACCGGCGACGCTGGCCGGCCTGGTGGCCAGCACCGGCCTGGCCCGGCCCACCGCCCACCGACTCGCCGTGGCACTGGAACATCATCGGCTCGTCGCACGCGACATGCAAGGACGATTCATCCTGGGACCGCGACTCGGCGAGCTCGCCGCCGCCGCCGGCGAGGACCGACTGCTGGCCGCCGCCGGACCCGTCCTCGCTCGTCTGCGTGACATCACCGGCGAATCCGCGCAGCTGTTCCGGCGCCAAGGTGACTTCCGGGTGTGCGTCGCCGCCGCCGATCGGCCCACCGGGCTGCGTGACTCGATCCCCGTGGGCGGCCAGCTCACCATGTCGGCGGGCTCCGCGGCTCAGATCCTGCTGTCGTGGGAGGATCCGGATCGCATGAACAAGGGTCTGCTGAAGGCCACGTTCTCGGCCGCCGAGCTGGCCGCGGTGCGCCGCCGCGGCTGGGCCCAGAGCGTCGGCGAGCGCGAGACCGGCGTCGGCTCGGTGTCCGCGCCGGTCAAGTCCCCGTCGGGCAAGGTCGTCGCCGCGGTGTCGGTCTCCGGTCCACTGGAACGCCTGACCCGCCAGCCCGGACGCATGCACGCGCCGGCAGTGGTCGCCGCCGCCGAACGACTCGGCCAGAGCCTGCGCCGCACCGCCTGACTCCCCCCGCCCGACCCCCGAGATTTGGCGTGTTCTGCACCACTCACGGGTTGTCGGTGGTGCAGAACACGCCGAATCTCGGGGTTCAGGACGGGGCTGCGAGGTCGTCGGGCGCGACGACCCGCATCACGAAGTCGTCAGCGCAGTACACCGGCCAGTGCGCGAGCGACCTCTCGCGCATCGTGGTGGCGAGCGCCCGGGCCCACTGCAGATCGGTCTCGCGCGTACCGGCACTGGTCGGGCGGGCCCACAGCACCGCGCACGATCCCTGACGATCCACGCCGTCGAGGGCCTGGCGCAGCGCGCCGACCAGCCCACCGACCATCTCCTCGTCGGGGCGTCGGGGGCAGTCCGTGACGTTGACGATCCCAGGGACCACCTCCCCGTCGCGGTCGATCATGATCGCGAATATCTGGCGGCTGCCGAAGCCGAGCGGCTTGATCAACGTGCACCAGGTCGCATCGAGATCAGCGAGTGTGCGGACGTGGGGACGGAAGGCTGTCTTTGGGGATTCTGAGGTCATGGACCCCACGATCGCGAATCCATGGCGATCGGCGCGCCGTTCGTCCACAGGCTGCCGCGGGGTCCGACCGGCTCGCTCAGGGTGCGGGCGCGAGGATCCAGAGCACTTCACAGGGCTCGAGCCCGGAGTTCCGCCACGTATGGAGCGCGTTGCCCGGGAAGGTCATTGCATCGCCGGCTCGCAGTGTCTCGGTGCCGTTCTCGAGCACGACCTCGAGGGTGCCGGACAGGACGTAGGCGCACTCGGCGTCGCAGGCCAGTGCGTACAGCTCGTCACCGCCGCTGCCGGCCGGGGAGATGACGGAGTGGATAACTTCAAGGGCGTTTTGCGTGCCCGGCGTCACCAGGCGCTCCTCCGCGCCGTGTCCGCCGAAGTTGATCAGCCGCCCCTCCCCCGCTCGCGCGATCGAGGTCGCTGGCGGATCGAACAGCTCACCGACCCGCAGACCGAGGATCTCGCACACCGCGACCAAGGAAGCGACCGACGGGGAAACGTCGTCTCGTTCGAGACGGCTCACGAAGCCCTTCGTCAGCCCGGCGGCCTGGGCCACCTGGTCGAGCGTGAGTCCGCGGATCTTGCGAGCGGCGCGCAGCTTGGCACCGATGAGCACATCGGGCCGGTCAGAAGAGAGCTGCGTGAGTCGAGTACGGCGGGCGCTCATGCCTCCAGTTCTATCGCAACTGCCCGGACCGGGCCGCCGTCGGCCCCTGTCAATCGGATCGGGGTGCACACGATCAGCAGCTCGCCGTCGCCGAGCCGATCGAATCCGGTGAAGTTCTCCCCGATGACGCCGTCCAAGCGTGAGATGAGGTGATGGCAGGGGTAGCCCACGCCGAGATGATCATCGTCCGGGGTCTCGTCGATGTTGATGGCGTCGATGCAGATCGTGCGCACCCCGAGCTCCAGCATGCGGGCGCACGCGTCGCCCGCCAGGTAGGGATGATCGAAGTACTTCGGTGTTCCGTAGTGGCGACTCCAGCCTGTGTGCAGCAGCGCCACGACACCGGGACCGAGCCGATCGGCCACCGGTGCCACGTGCTCCCACGTGATCTGTTCGCGGGCGCCGACCGACGTGGCATCGACCACCACTCCCGGACCCGTGAAACGGTCGATCGGCACCTCGTCGATACGGAGCCCGGTCGGCTCGAAGTGAAAGGGCGCATCGACGTGCGTGCCGGACTGACTGCCGAGGTGGATCTCGAGCAGGTTGAAGCCTTCGTGCTCGATCGTGCTGTGCACCTCGAATGACGGCCTCGGGTCACCGGGGTAGACCGTCGTTCCCGCATCGACCGGAACGCTCAGATCCACGACACGAATAACTCTCATGGGAAAGAACTATTGCATATCAGTAAACCTTCGCCTAGCGTTCGGCAGCAAGTTCCCCCACTTCCAGGAGCATCGATGAGCAGTACCGAGCACCCGTCCCACCCGGACCCGTCGGAGGCTGCGATCGTCCGGCCACGCGCGACCGACATCGAGCAGCACGGCATCGACACGATCCCGGCTAACCACCGTCACTCGCGACCGCTCGACCTCTTCCGGATCCAGTTCGGCGGAGCCAACACGTTCGCCACTGTCATCCTGGGCACGTTCCCGATCCTGCTCGGTCTCTCGCTCTGGCAAGCCGTCGCGGCCACCATCGTCGGAGTCCTCGTCGGCTCGCTGTTCCTCATGCCGATGGGACTTTTCGGGCCACTGACCGGGACCAACAACGCCGTCTCCTCGGGTGCGCACTTCGGGGTCCGCGGCCGCATCGTCGGTTCGTTCCTCTCCCTGCTGACGGCCATCGCGTTCTACTCGATCTCGGTCTGGGTGAGCGGCGATGCGCTGGTCGGCGCCCTGGGCCGCCTGTTCGGCGTCCCCGACTCGGACCTGCTCCGTGGCGTGCTCTATGCCCTGCTGGGGTCGATGGTGATCGTCGTCGTGGTCTTCGGGTACGCATTCATGCTGCTCGTCAACAAGATCGTGGTCGTCGGCAACACCGTGCTGATCACTCTCGGTGTCCTCGCCTACTCAGGACGGTTGGACCTGTCGTACAACCCAGGTTCGGACGCCTACGCGCTCGGCAGCTTCTGGCCGACGTTCGTCCTGTCGGCGCTGATCGTGATGGGCAACCCGATCTCGTTCGGCGCGTTCCTCGGCGACTGGTCGCGATACATCCCCGCACGCACCTCGCCGCGCTCGCTGCTGCTCGCGACGCTCGGCGCGCAGTCCGCAACACTGGTGCCGTTCCTGTTCGGCGTGGCCACGGCGACCCTGGTGGCCGGCGAGAGCGACTACATCGTGGCGCTGATCAACACCTCGCCGCTGTGGTACGCCGTGCTCTTGATGGTGGTCGCGTTCCTCGGAGGTCTGTCCACCGGGATCACGTCGTTGTACGGCACCGGGTTGGACTTCTCATCGGTCTTCCCCCGATTCAGCCGCGTCCAGGCCTCGCTGTTCATCGGCGCGCTGGCCTTCGTGTTCATCCTCGCCGGCCGACTGGCCTTCGACCTGATCGACAGCGTCAACGCGTTCATCGGCGTGATCGTCATCTGCACCACGCCGTGGATGACGATCATGGCCATCGGCTACGTGGTTCGCCGGGGCTACTACAGCGCCACGGACCTGCAGGTGTTCAACCTCGGCATGCGCGGCGGTTCGTACTGGTTCACCAACGGCGTGAACTGGCGCGGCATGGCGGCGTGGATCCCGGCCGCCATCTTCGGCGTCCTGTTCGCCAACTACCCGCCGCTCATCGAGGGCCCGTTCCGCAACGCCGCAGGCGGAGTGGACATCAGCCTGCCCGTGGCCATCGGGCTGGCAGCCGTGATCTATGTCGCCGCCCTGTTCGCCGCCCCCGAGCCACGGCACGTGTTCGGTCCGAAGGGCCCGCGATGGGTCCCGAGTCGCGACGCCGAGATCACGCCGGTGGAGGACGACCCGCGTGCATCCAACCATCGCCAGATCATCCGCAATCGCAAGGCCGATACCGAAGCCGTGGCCGACCTGAAGGAAGGACAGCCGAGTGTCTGACACCCAGCCGCAGGACGCCGAGGGTTCGCTGGACAGGGCGCCAAGGATCATCGAGAACGGCAACGTCGGCCAGGTCGACAACACGCAGGTCCCGCGCTTCGCCGGGCCACCCACGTTCGCCCAGCTGCCGCGCATCGACGAAGTCACGCAGACCGACGTCGCGGTCGTGGGCGTACCGTTCGACGCCGGCGTGTCCTACCGGCCCGGCGCCCGCTTCGGGCCGGCGCACATCCGCGGCGCCTCGCGGTTGCTGCGCCCTTACAACCCGGCGACCGAGACGTCGCCCTTCGCGGTGCAGCAGGTGGTCGACGCTGGCGACATCGCCGCCAACCCCTTCTCGCTAAACGAGGCGGTCGAGCAGGTGGAACGATCCGCACGCGCACTGCACGAGCAGTCCAACCGGTTGTTGGTGCTCGGCGGGGATCACACGGTGGCTCTCCCGCTGCTGCGAGCGCTGAAGCGCGACGAGCCGATCGCTGTCGTCCACTTCGACGCCCACCTCGACACCTGGGACAGCTACTTCGGAGCTCCCTACACCCACGGCACGCCGTTTCGGCGCGCATCGGAAGAAGGCCTGCTCGACACGTCCGGCTGTGTCCACGTGGGTACCCGCGGGCCTCTGTACGGCGCGCACGACCTGGTGGACGATCGCGAGCTGGGCTTCTCGATGGTGCCGGCGACCGAGATCGACCAGCTCGGTGTCGCCGGTGTGGTCGAACGGATCCGGGCCCGGGTCGGCGAACGTCCCGTGTACGTCTCGATCGACATCGACGTCCTCGATCCCGCGTTCGCGCCCGGCACCGGCACGCCAGAGGCCGGCGGCATGACGAGCCGCGAGCTGCTCGCGATACTTCGTGGAATGGCCGGCCTGGATGTCGTCGGAGCCGACATCGTCGAGGTCTCACCGGCCTACGACCACGCCGAGATCACCGGGATCGCCGCCGCGCACACCGCGTACGAGCTCCTCGGGGTCATGGCATCGGCCGGGAGCACGTCATGACCGCTCGGGAGTTCGCCGACTCGCTGGTGACCGCCTTCGCGAAGGGCGACACCGCCGGCTACTTCGCGCACTTCCATCCTGACGCGACGTTCCTGTTCCACGACGTCCCCGAGCGGATGGAATCGCGAGCGGCATACGAAAAGCTCTGGGCCGCGTGGGTCGAGGAGGCGGGCCTGCGTATCCGGGCATGCACGTCGTCGAACGCGCGCATCCAGCAGCACGGCGATCTCGCCGTCTTCAGTCATGACGTGCACACCGTCAGGGAGGTCGACGGCATGACGGAGGACCTGCGCGAGCGCGAGACGATCGTGATGCAACGCGACGGCGACACCTGGACCTGTATCCACGAACACCTGTCGCCCGATCCGACCCACGCCGCGACGACCTGAACCCCGAGATTCGGGGCCCCCTGCACCACCCGCAGGCCTTGGGTGGTGCCGGGAACCCCAAATCTCGGGATTCAGAACAGGCCGGGCTGCTCCAGCTCGAGCAGCGTCCGCTTGCGCTCGATGCCGCCGGCGTAACCGGTCAGCGTCCCGTTGGCACCGATGACCCGGTGGCACGGCACGACGATGGGGATCGGATTCGATCCGTTGGCTGAGCCCACCGCCCGTGACACTGCGTTGCCATAGCCGAGGCGCGACGCGATCTCGCCATAGCTCGCGGTCTCGCCGTACGGGATGCGCATCAGCTCGGACCACACCTTCTGCTGGAATTCCGACCCGTCGTGAGCCAGTGGCAGATCGAAGGTGGTGCGATCCCCCGCGAAGTACTCGGCGAGCTGGGCCTCGGCACGATCCAGCAGCCGGTCCGGCACACGGGTGCCAGCGGGCTGTGCGTCGAAGCTGATCGCAGTGACCAGATCGGCCGAGACGCAGATGCGCAGTCCGCCGATGGGTGAATCCATCCATCGAGTACTCATGTTCGGATCCTTTCCAGGGCGCCGCTCGCGCGCCACAGATGCATGCCGGCGTAGGAGCGCCAGGGGCTCCACCGATCGGTCTGGTCGGAGGTGATGCCCCGACGATCCAGCTCGCGCTTCAGCACCAGATCGGTGGACAGCAGCACATCTGGATGGGCCAGCGCACGCATGACCACGTAGTCGGCGGTCCACGGGCCGATGCCGCGCATGGCCACCAGGGCCGCCCGCGTGGCCTCGCGATCGACACCGGGATGGAGCTCGAGCGTGCCGTCAGCGACCGCTGTGGCCACGGCGATGATCGACGCGGCTCGCGTTCTCGGCATGCCGAGATCTTCCGGATCAGCCTCGGCGAAGGCTGCCGGCGTCGGGAAGGCATGGGTCAGGCCGTGCTCGGCGGCCATCTCGAAATCGACCGCGGTACCCCGCCTCGGAATCTGACGACCGAGCACCGTGTTGGCGCCGGCGACCGACACCTGTTGGCCGACGATGGTGCGCACGGCGATCTCGAATCCGTCGACGTGCGAAGGCACCCGAAGTCCGGGCGTGGCTGCCACGAGGGGCGAGAG
The DNA here is from genome assembly GCA_038242985.1 of Propionibacteriales bacterium. Lineage (GTDB taxonomy): Bacteria > Actinomycetota > Actinomycetes > Propionibacteriales > Nocardioidaceae > Aeromicrobium. The sequence goes on from JBBSRN010000009.1 coordinate 22,150, forward strand.
CAC
>JBBSRN010000010.1:0-20366 GCA_038242985.1 Propionibacteriales bacterium
GGGCGAGAAGATCCGCCGGCCGAGCGGCGGCACCGGGTTTCGCTGAGGGAGTGTTCCGCTCAACCAGCGAGACGCGAGGAAGCTGTCAGCTCGGGTCTTGGACGTACGAGGTCAGCGCGGTCACGCTCGGACGCGCGGGGGCCGAGGCGAAACCGAATCGCACCGGCGGGGTCAGCGGGGCGAGAGGTCCGAGCTCCTCGCCTCGCCAGTGCACGCTCGCCGCGTCGATGCCGCGCACGGCACGGGCTGCGTACCACTCGGTGCGTCCGCCGCCGGCGGTTCCGAACGTCTGGACACCGGGCATGACGCGTCCGGCGATCGGATTGCAGAACCGGGCCCACGCCGCCGAACGGCGCAGGGCCGGGGGCACCGCGCGAAGCAGGGGGGACATCCACAGGCGTCGTCCCGGTGTGAAGGTCGCGTCCAGGTCGGTGGACGTGAGCCGCCAGCTGACGCCGCGCCGCAGGTCGACCGGCGCGATCACCACCTCGTCGAACAGGTAGGTCCCGGCGACGAAGTCGGCGATCTCGGCGCGCGGGGCGACCAACGTGCGGTGGCCGTCGGGGGCCTCGATCATCGCGTCGGCGAACGGCCCCATCGGTGTCACGTCCCACAGGCCCAGCACGAGGCGGGTGCCAGAACGAGTGCCGATGCCGGCGATGTGCCCGGTGAACGAACGCGTCTGCACGTGATCATCTTCGCCGGCCGCCGGATCGTGCGCGGACTAGGGTGGGTCCATGGCTCTGGTGACCTACAAGGACCTGTGCGTCGATGCGTCCGACGTCTCGGCGATCGAAGGCTTCTGGTCCAACACGCTCGGCCTCGACCTGGAGACGTTCGCCGGCGGCGACTCGGTCCTGCGCGGCCCCACGGCGCAGCACACCGTGTGGGTCAACCTCGTGCCGGAGGCCAAGCAGGTCAAGAACCGGGTGCACCTCGACGTCTGGGCCACCTCGCTGCGGCCGTTCGCGGCGCTGGAGCAGCTCAGCGATGACGACACGCTCGGCTGGACGGTCTTCGCCGATCCGGAGGGCAACGAGTTCTGCGTCTTCGTCGACGATCGCGAGCGGGAGCACCGGCTCAAGGACATCGGCGTCGATGCCGTCGACGCGCCCGCCATCGCGGCCTGGTGGGCTGATGCCTTCGGCGGCACCCTCGGGCACGACGACGGCTACTCCTACGTCGACGACATCGCCGGCGCGCCGGTCGAGTCCTTCGACTTCCCCTCGGTGCCCGAGCCCAAGACGGTCAAGAACCGCATCCACTGGGACGTGACGCTGACCCCCGGCAGCACGGTCGCCGACCTGGTCGCGCACGGAGCGGTCGTGCTGGCCGAGCCCGACGAGGAGAATCGCTGGACCGTCATGGCCGATCCGGAGGGCAACGAGTTCTGCGTCTTCGACGTGGTCCAATGATCTCGTGCCTCTTGATCTGACCGCCGATGTCGTGTCCCTGACCGCCGCCCTCGTCGACGCGCCGTCCGAAAGCCTGCACGAGCAGGATCTCGCCGACGACGTCGAGGTCGCGCTGCGCTCCTTCGACCACCTGACGGTGGTGCGTGACGGCAACACCCTGGTGGCGCGTACCGAGCTCGGCCGCGACGAGCGCGTCGTCATCGCCGGACACCTCGACACGGTGCCCGAGAACGGCAACCTGCCCTCGCGCGTCGAGGGCGAGATCCTGCACGGCCTGGGTTCGTGCGACATGAAGGGCGGGGTCGCGGTGGCGTTGATCCTGGCCGCCGCCATCGCCGAGCCGGTGCGCGACGTGACCTACGTGTTCTACGACGCCGAGGAGATCGAGGCGAAGTTCAACGGACTCGGTCGCATCGCCCGGGAGCGCCCCGAGCTGATTGCCGCAGACTTCGCCATCTTGATGGAGCCCTCCAACGCCGGCGTCGAGGCCGGTTGCCAGGGCACGATGCGCGTCGACCTGCGCACCGCGGGGGAGCGGTCCCACTCGGCCCGCTCGTGGATGGGGTCCAACGCGATCCACGCGTTGGCGCCGGTGCTGGAGATCCTCGCGACCCATGAGGCCAGGCGAGTCCAGATCGACGGCCTGGAGTACCGCGAGGGCCTGAATGCCGTGGGGATCACCGGTGGCGTCTCGGGCAACGTGGTGCCCGACGAGGCCGTCGTCACGATCAACTTCCGGTTCGCACCCGATCGCAGCGAGGACGACGCGTTCACCTACCTGCAGGAGGTGTTCGAGGGATTCGGCCTGACGGTGACCGATTCGGCCCCCGGCGCCCTGCCCGGGCTCGCGCAGCCGGCAGCTGCGGCCTTCGTCGAGGCGGTCGGCGCCCAGGTCGGTCCGAAGTTCGGCTGGACCGACGTCGCCCAGTTCACCCAGCTCGGCGTCCCGGCGGTCAACTACGGCCCCGGTGATCCGCTGTACGCCCACAAGGCCGACGAGCACGTGCCGGTGGCACACCTGCACGCCGTGCTCGACTCCCTCACGACGTGGATGACCCCGTGACCACCGGCCCATCAGATTCCGGCCCATCAGATTCCGGCCCATCAGATCCCGGCTCGTCGAACCCCAGGACTGAACCGCAGGAGCTGGAGCCGATTCACCGGATGGGACCGCTGCGTCTGAAGCGCGGCCGCATCCCGACCTCGACGACCGACCAGCGGTTGCTGGAGTCCCGTGGCCCGGCCGACTGGGCGCACACCGATCCGTGGCGCGTCATGCGCATCCAGTCCGAGTTCGTCGAGGGATTCGGTGCGCTGGCCGAGCTCGGACCGGCCATCGGTGTCTTCGGCTCGGCCCGCACCACGCGTGAGGACCCGATGTACGCGGCGGCCATGGAGATCGGCGAGAAGCTGTGCCACGCCGGCTACGCCGTCATCACCGGCGGAGGACCCGGTGTCATGGAGGCGGCCAATCGTGGCGCGAGCGAGTACGAGGGCACGTCGGTGGGTCTGGGCATCGAGCTGCCGCACGAGCAGGGCATGAACGAGTGGGTCGATCTCGGCATCAACTTCCGGTACTTCTTCGTGCGCAAGACGATGTTCGTCAAGTACTCCCAGGGATATGTCGTGCTCCCCGGCGGATTCGGGACGATGGATGAGATGTTCGAGGCCCTGACGTTGGCGCAGACCGGCAAGGTCACGTCGTTCCCCATCGTCTTGTTCGGCACCCAGTACTGGGGCGGTCTGGTCGACTGGCTGCGCCACACGATGGCCGCGGACGGCAAGATCAGCCCCGGGGACATCGACATGCTGCACGTGACCGACGACGTCGACGACGCGATCGCGCACGTCGTCTCCATGGACGTCTGAGCGCAGACCGCTCGATGGATGACGTGGTGCGCTGCGGCTGGGGCAACGACCCCGCCCTGGTGGACTACCACGATCACGAGTGGGGTCGCGAGCTGCACGGCGAGCGGGCCCTGTTCGAGCGACTCTGTCTCGAGTCGTTCCAGTCCGGCCTGTCGTGGCTGATCATCCTGCGCAAGCGGGAGCGATTCCGCGCGGCCTTCCAGGACTTCGATCCGCCGGCCGTCGCGGCGTTCGGGCCCGATGACGTCGACCGTCTGCTCGCCGACGCCGGAATCGTGCGCAACCGGCGCAAGATCGAGGCGGCGATCGCCAACGCGTCCCGGGTGGTGGAGCTGGACGGCGGATTCAGCGATCTGCTGTGGTCCTTCGCCCCGGAATCGAGGCCGGCGCCGCGAGAGGACGCCGACGTGCCGGCCACCACCGTCGAGTCCGTGGCGATGGCCCGTGAGCTGAAGCAGCGCGGATTCGGCTTCTTCGGGCCGACCACCGCCTATGCCCTGATGCAGGCCACGGGGATGGTCAACGACCACGTCGCCGACTGCGTGGCACGCAAACCCTGAACCTGTCCTTCACATCGGTGCGTGGTGCTGCGGCGTGGCGCGCCGGCACCGCGAGTCTCATTTCATAACATCAGCCCCATGGCTCCCACACGTCGTCGCGCACGGTCCCCCAAGCTGGTTGCAGCAATCACGCTGCTCGTCCTTGCCGTCGTGGTGGCCGGTGCGGCCATCGTGACCTCGACCGTTCCCGCCCTGGCTGGCGCGACGGTGCTCGGTGTGCTGGCCGGTATCGCCGCCACCGCGCTGATGTTCGCCGAGATCGTCGTCATCCGGCGGCTCTGGGCGTCCGATCGTGCGCAGGTCGCCGACGGGTACCGCACGGAGGCAGTGCAGCGCCACGAGTCGAACATGGCCTTCGTGCAGGACATGGGCTCGCGACTCGCCTCGAGCGAGCACCAGCTGGACCTGATGCAGGACGCACTGGTCAGCGCCGAGATCGAGACCGCGCTGGCGCGTGAGCGGTGGTCGGCCGAGACCGCCCGCGTCGTGGCGTTGGAGGCCGACGCTGCCGCTGCCGTCACCGACCTGGCCTCCTCGCGTGCTGACCTGGTGTCGGCGCGGGACGCACTCGCGGCCAGTGAGTCCGCCGGTGTCGCGGCTCGCGCCGAGATCATCGCGTGGCACGAGGCCGCGCACAGCGTCTCCGCCGCTCACAGCGTCGCAGAAGGCGCCCAGCGCCGCTTCGCCTGACCCGGCAGGCTGACCCTTCGGACGGGTCTGGACCATCCGGTCACGCGTCCCGGGCCGGCGTGGGGAATAATGGACGTCGACGCTCCACGGGCACCGTGGGGGTGCACAGAGAGGGGAATCATGGCCGCCATGAAGCCACGGACCGGAGATGGTCCGATGGAGGTCACGAAGGAAGGCCGCTGCATCGTCATGCGTGTCCCGCTCGAGGGCGGCGGACGCCTGGTCGTGGAGCTGAACAAGGACGAGGCGGCGTCGCTCGGTGACGCCCTCAAAGCAGTCTGATGTTCGGCCTGACCGTTCGCTGGTCACTGGCTGACGCACCCCGCGGCACGCTCAAGGCCCTGCGCACCTATGTGGAGGACGAGTCCTTCCAGAAGTTCGCAGGCCTGGAGGGGTTGCGCTTCAAGACGTGGCGAGCGGTCAAGGACCAGTGGTTCGAGGGCACCTACGTGTTCGTCAGCGATGAGGCCCGCGCGGCGTTCCAGCACGACTTCGAGGCCGTGGCCGACACGTCGGCCGGCTCGAAGATCATCGGATCGGCGCCGGTCGTCATCGAGGCGTGCGAGATCGTCGCCGTCGTCCGGGGGCCCGCAGGATTTCGTTCGTCGGCCGACTTCGAACGCTCTCGCGACGACTGAGCCGACGTCGAACGCTCTCGCGCCGTTGGGGCTGGGGCCGTGCTGCGCTCAGCCGATGCGTTGCACGGCCAGCAGGCCGTCGCCCACCGGCAGCAGCACTGCGCGCAGATCGTCATCGCGGGTGACCTGTCCGAGGACCTCGCGGATGGCGGTGGTCTCGGGATCGCGCTGCGACGGATCGGCCACGCGGTCGCGCCACAGGGCGTTGGCGAACACGATGACGCCGCCGGTGCGCACGAGGCGCGATGCCTGCTCCAGGTACTCCCCGTACTCGACCAGCTCCGCGTCGAGGAAGACCAGGTCGTAGCCGGAGTCGGTCATGCGAGGCATGACGTCGAGCCCGGCGCCGGCGATGAGCCGGAATCCCTGCGGCCGAAAACCAGCTGCGGCGAAGATCTCGCGCGCGTGGCGTTGGTGCTCGGCCTCGAGGTCGACCGACGTCAGGACGCCGTCGGGCATCATCCCCCGCATCAGCCACAGGCCGGAGACGCCGGTGCCGGTGCCGATCTCCACGACCGAGCGTGCGCCGATGGCTCCGGCGAGAAAGGACAGGGCGGCCCCGGCGGCGGGACCGATGGGAGTGACGCCGACCTCGTCGGCGCGCTGGCGAGCCGCCGCGAGGTGGTCGTCCTCGTGAGCGAAGTCTTCGACATAGGCCAAGCTCTGCGCGGTGGTGATGATCGGCTCCTCAGACGGTGTGTGCGCTCAGGATATCGGTACGCCTGATCATGTCGGGGAACCGTCAGCGTGTTCTGGGCGTTCTCTCAGGAGACAGCATCACGATGGAGCCATGGACGTTGACGTGACCGGTGCACCCGCAGGCGAGCCCGACGTGGCGAACTGGCACGCGCTCGTGGAGGAGCACTCTCCGCGGGTCTATCGCCTGGCGTACCGCCTGACCGGCAACCGGCACGATGCCGAGGACCTCACGCAGGACGTCTTCGTCCGGGTCTTCCGCTCGGTGGACCGGTACGAGCCCGGGAACTTTCCCGGCTGGTTGCACCGCATCACGACCAACCTGTTCCTGGACCGCGTTCGGCGGTCCTCCCGGGTGCGGATGGACCGCTTCGGCGACGGCGGCGAGGACCGCATCACCAGCTCGGAGATCGAGCCGGAGCTCGCCGTGCACGACGCCAACTTCGATCCTGACATCGAGGCCGCCCTGGCCCTGCTGCCGGAGGAGTTCCGCGTCGCGGTCGTGCTGTGCGACGTCGAAGGACTCTCGTACGAGGAGATCGCCGACGTGCTCGGGATCAAGATCGGCACCGTCCGCTCGCGCATCCATCGTGGCCGGACCCAGCTGCGCGAAGCGCTGGCGCATCGGGCGCCGAGTCGTGGCCGCACCAGGTACATCGGGCCGATCGGGGTCTGATGGCACATCTGGGATCGGACGTTGCGGCATTCGTCGACGGGCAGCTGACGCCCGCCGCGATGCGTGACGTCCACGCCCATCTGCTCTGCTGCGACGCCTGCGATCACGCCGTGCGCCAGCAGCGACTGCTGAAGTCACGCATGGGCACGGTCGCCGCGCCCCAGCTGCCACCGGCGCTGTTCGCGTCGCTCGCCGGGCTGGCGTCGGATCCGCCGCCAGATGGTTGGTGGACACGGGTGCGGCGCGCCGCACCCGTGCGTGCCGGCATGGTCGTGGTGAGCGCCTCGATGGCCGTCGCCGCCATCGCCTACGCGGTCGGTGGCGGCAATGCATCGGTCGGCGACCGGGTCTCGCCGCCGTTCGAGGAGCACGCTGCAGCCTTCTTCGGTGCGACGTCGCGGGCCACGCCCGCCGTCGTCAGCGAGGAGACCGTCGACCAGCTCACCCGCGACGGCTGGCCGTGCCACCCCCGGTTGGCCGGTGACCTGCACCGCACCCGGGCGTCCTACGCGCACGTCGACGACACGATCGCCTTGACCTACACCAACGGCACGGCGCGCATGAACCTGTACGAGCAGCCCGGCTGGCTCGACCCGGCCGCCCTCGACGGCTTCGCCCGGCACAGCTGGGGCTCCTCGTCGGTCTGGGTGCGCAACGGCACACCGACCGTGCTGACCTGGGACCAGGGCGGGGTCGTGTACACGATGGTCACCGATGCCGATCCCCAGCGCATCCGCGAGGCGATCTCCGAGCTGCCGGCCAGTGACGGCCCGATCGATCCGGTCACGCGGGTCGGTCACGGCCTCGACCGCATGACCGCCTGGGTCTCCGCCGCCTGACTCAGGCTCCTACGTCGCCCGCCGTCTGACTCAGGCTCCTACGTCGCCTCGGTGTCGAACGGTGGCCGCTCGCCGGGTCGCAGGATGCGAGTCTCCTTGACCGGCGACGGCTTCGTGGAGGACGGGGAGTCCTCGAACATGCTGCGCCGCACCACCTCACGCGGATCGAGATCGCGCAGGTTGACGTCCTTGAAGTCGTGCCCGATCTCGCGGCCGAAGTCATCCTTCGCGGTGTCAGCCATGCGACGCATGGTGCGCACGAAGCTGCCGGCCTGACGGGCGAGGTCCGGCAGCTTGTCGGGGCCGAACACGAGCAGCGCCACCACGATGATGACGCCGATCTCGGGCGCGCCCATGCCGAACATGCGCGTCTACAGACGCCCGACGGGGGCCAGCCCGAGCTGCATGCCGGCCAGGCCGCGCGAACGGCCGCCGAGCTGGTCGGCCACGGCCCGCAGCACGGCGGCCGAAGGCGAGTCCGGATCGGTCTCGACGATCGGCTCGCCGCTGTCGCCGCCGGCTCGGACCTGTTCCTCGAGCGGGATCTGGCCGAGCATGGGGATGTCGTAGCCGAGTCGCTGGGCGAGCGTGCTCGCCACCTGCTGGGCGCCACCGGATCCGAAGATCTCCATGCGGTCGCCGTTCGGCAGCTCCAGGAACGACATGTTCTCGATGACGCCCACGACGCGCTGGTGCATCATCGAAGCCATCGTCCCGGCCCGTTCGGCGACCTGGGCAGCCGCGGTCTGCGGTGTGGTCACGACGACGACCTCCGCGTTCGGCAGGTGCTGACCGAGGCTGATCGCCATGTCACCGGTGCCCGGAGGGAGGTCGAGCAGCAGGGCATCCAGATCGCCCCAGTAGACGTCGCTCAGCATCTGCACCAGCGCACGATCGAGCATCGGCCCACGCCAGGCGACGACCTGATCCTTGCGCGGCTTGAGCATGCCGATGCTGATCACCTTGAGCTCGGCGCCGGACGGCAACCGGACCGGAACCGGCATGATCAGGTCCTCGACCTGGGTGGGCCGAAGATCGCCGACACCGAGCATGTCGGGGATCGAGTGGCCGTAGATGTCCGCATCGAGCACACCGACCTTGAGACCGCGCTGGGCCATGGCGACGGCCAGGTTGACCGTGACCGTCGACTTGCCGACACCACCCTTGCCCGAGGCCACGGCGTAGACCTTCGTCAGCGAGCCGGCCTGCGCGAACGGGATGTCACGCTGCGCCTGTCCGCCGCGCAGCATCGTCTGCATGCTCTTGCGCTGCTCGTCGCTCATGACGCCCATGTCCACGCGCACGGAGTGGGCCGGGGCGACGGTCGCGACCGCGGCCGTGATGTCGCGGTTCAGGGTGTCCTTCAGCGGGCAGCCCGACACGGTGAGCAGGAGATGGACCACGATCTCGGTGTCGTCGATCGTGATCGTGTCGACCATCCCGAGCTCGGTGATGGGTCGCTTGATCTCCGGGTCTTCGACGCCCGCGAGCGCCTCGCGGATCTGGTCTTCGGTCACTGCTGCCATGCCTCCCATCGTACGGGGGAGCGGGTGGTCGGCTCAGGTGGCGTCGGAGTCGCCGTCCCTGGCGTCGAGGGCCTCGACCAGGTTGCGCAGCTCCGATCGCAGGAAGTCGCGGGTCGCGACCTCGCCGAGACCCATCCGCAGGCTGGCGACCTCGCGGGCGAGGAACTCCATGTCGGCCTGCGACTGGGTGGTCGCCTCGCGCTCCTGCTCCCGGGTCACGCGGTCACGACCCTCCTGCCGATTCTGGGCGAGCAGGATCAGCGGTGCGGCGTAGGACGCCTGCAACGACAGGATCAGGGTCAGGAAGATGAACGGGTACTCATCCCACCGGGCGCGGTCCGGTCCGGCCGGGATGTTCCAGATGAGCCACACCACGATGAGCGCGGTCATGTAGCCGAGGAACTGCGCCGTTCCCATGAAGCGGGCGAAGGTCTCGGCGAACCGGCCGAATCGTTCGGGATCGGCTTCGCGGCGGGGCCGGCGGATGCGGCGCACGTCGCGCGGCTGGTCGAGCCGGCGCGTCTCGGGACGGGAGCGGTCAGCCACGGTTGGTCACCTCACCCTCAGAATCGGTGGCGCGGTCGCGCCAGTTCTCCGGGAGCAGGTGATCGAGCACGTCGTCGATGGTCACCGCCCCGAGCAGGTGGGCGTTCTCGTCCACGACCGGCAGCGCGACCATGTCGTACGTGGCCATCAGATTGGCGACGTGCTCCAGCGGGGCCTCCGGCCGGGGCCACTCGATGTCGTTGTCGACGATCCCGCCGACCTGGGTCGACGGCGGCTCGCGCAGCAGCGCCTGGAAGTGCACCACCCCGAGGAACCGGCCCGTGGGCGTCTCCAGCGGCGGCCGGCACACGTACACCATGGTGGCGAGCGCCGGGCTGATCTCCGGCTCGCGGAGCTGGGCCAGGGCCTCGGCGATCGTGCTGTCCGGTGCCAGCACGATCGGTTCGGTGGTCATCATGCCGCCGGCAGTGCGCTCCTCGTAGGTGAGCAGCCGCCGCACGTCCTCGGCGTCGTCGGGCTCCATCCGTGCCAGCAGCTGCTCGGCCGTGGCCGGCGGGAGCTCGCCGAGCAGGTCAGCGGCGTCGTCGGGATTCATCTCGGTGAGCACGTCAGCGGCGCGTTCGGGATCGAGCACGCCGAGGATCTCGACCTGCTCCCTCTCCGGCAGCTCCTCCAGCACATCGGCGAGGCGCTCGACACCGAGCTCGATCACGACCTCCATCCGGCGCTTGACCGGCAGGTCGCGCAGTGCGCTGGCGACGTCGGCGGCTCGCATCTCATCCATCGTGGCGAGCAGGTGGGTGGCGCCCTGGCCGGTCTCCTCGGTGGCCAGGCCGGTGACCTCGTCCCATTCCAGGACCTGTTGCGGACCGCGTCGCCCGAAGCGCTTGCTGGCTGCCTGCACGGCCACGTCGCTGATGTACCAGTCGCGCCTGGGGTCCTGCTCCATCGCGAGGTCGTAGACCGTCGAGGTGGTGCCGTCGGGGGTTGTCACGGTGCGGTCGAAGAGCTGGTGGATGGCCAGTGTCTCGGTGCGGCGCTGCTCGAAGCGACGCACGTTGAGCACGCCGGTGGTGATGACCTGGCCCGAAGCCATCGACGTCACCCGCGTGATGGGCAGGAAGACGCGGCGGCGCCCCAGCACCTCGATGACGAGTCCGAGCACGCGTGGACGCTGCCGGTCGGAGCGGACCGCCACGACGATGTCGCGCAGCTTGCCGACCTGGTCGCCGGCGGGGTCGAAGACTTCGTGTCCGACGATGCGGGACAAGAAGATGCGACCGACGGTTGAACTCACGCCCAGACTCTATCGGGGCTTGGTCGGGGACGACCGTTTCGGTGGTCTTGTCGAGCGGATCGGGACGATCGTGATTACCGTGAGACCCGCGTCACCATCGAAGGGAAATGTCGTGTCACTGGACCTGTTGCAACGCGATCGCACCATCGCCCCGGCCGGCTTCAATCGCTGGCTCATACCGCCTGCGGCCCTCGCGGTGCACCTCAGCATCGGGCAGGTGTACGCCACCAGCGTGTACAAGGCCTCGCTCGTGGAGCGCTTCGACGCCTCGCTCACCTCGGTGGGGGTCATCTTCTCCCTGGCCATCGTGATGCTGGGCCTGTCGGCGGCGGTGTTCGGGACGTGGGTCGACACCGGCGGTCCCCGCCGCGCCATGGCCACGGCGGCGTTGTTCTGGGCCGGTGGGTTCATGGTCGGCGCACTGGGCATCGCGACCAGCCAGCTGTGGCTGGTCTACCTCGGTTACGGCGTGATCGGTGGAATCGGCCTGGGGATCGGGTACATCTCCCCGGTCTCGACGTTGATCAAGTGGTTCCCGGACCGCCCGGGTCTCGCGACCGGCATGGCGATCATGGGATTCGGTGGGGGCGCGGCACTGGCCAGCCCGCTGTCCTCCAAGCTGCTCAAGATCTTCGACGGCAGCTACGACACGGCCACCGGCATGGCGTCGGGGCCGGCCGTGGCGAAGCTGTTCGTCTCGCTCGGCGCGATCTACCTGGTGCTGATGCTGTTCGGCGCGTGGCTGATCAAGGTGCCGGCCGACGACTGGAAGCCCGAGGGCTTCGACATGTCCGACGTCCGCAGCGCGGCGTTGATCACCACCGAGCACGTGTCGGCGGACAGCGCGATCCGCACGCCGCAGTTCTGGCTGCTGTGGACCGTGCTGTTCTGCAACGTCACCGCAGGGATCGGCATCCTGGAGCAGGCCGCCCCCATGATCCAGGACTTCTTCCGCAACGGATCCACGTCCACCGTGGCAGCGGCCGGTGCGGGCGGTTTCGTCGGCCTGCTGTCGTTGTTCAACCTCGCCGGCCGATTCGTGTGGTCCTCGACGTCGGACATCGTGGGCCGCAAGAACATCTACGTGATGTACCTCGGGGTCGGCATCATCTTGTACACCCTGCTCGCCTTCCAGGGCTCGTCATCGACCACGTTGTTCGCTCTGCTGGCCGGTGTCATCATCAGCTTCTACGGCGGCAGCTTCTCCACCGCCCCGGCGTATCTGCGGGATCTGTTCGGCACCTACCAGGTGGGCGCGATCCACGGTCGGCTGCTGACGGCGTGGGCTGCTGCCGGCGTGGCCGGGCCGCTGATCGTCAACCGCATCCTGGACTCGCAGGGCGAGCCCGGCAAGCTGCAGGCCAGCGACTACCGCCCGGCGCTGCTGACGATGGTCGCCATCCTCGCGGTGGGCTTCATCGCCAATCTCGCGATCCGCCCGGTCGATCCGAAGCACCACGAGTCCGCGGAGTCGTTGAACGGCGATGCCGGCACCGGCACCGAGAAGGTGTCCGGCACGGTCGACAAGCCGTTGTCGCCGGTGCTCGTGGTCGCCTGGGTCGTGGTGGCGGTGCCGCTGATCTACGGCATCTACGAGACCGCGGTGAAGGCCGCCAACCTGTTCTGACCCCACCCGGGGGGCGGTGACGTAGTCGGCTCACCCCCGGGGGCGGTGACTTGGTCGGCCTTCACGCGACTTGGCGGTGCGGAAATCGGCCTACTGGCGCCGGAAAGCCGACCAAGTCACCGCCCACCGGGCCGAGGCTCGGGTCGGGGCGGTCGGGCCCGCCCAACCGATCGTCAGTGACCGACGGCCTCGACGGCCTCGACGGTCGGGGCGTGGCGCACCGAACCGGCGGGAGCGGTCACGTCCACGATCTGCGTGGCGAGGTGGCGCACGAAGGTGCCGATCTCCTCGATCGCGGACCGGGCCTCGGGAACCCACGACGCCGAGGCCTGGAACACGTGCACCTGGCGATCCCACACCTGCAGCTCGCACGGCACGCCGGCCGACGTGAGCCGGTTGGCCATCAGCTCCGCATCGGCCATCACCACTTCGCGGGAGCCGACATGGATCAGGGCGGGCGGCATGTCGGCCAATGGCATGTCGACGGGACACGGGCGCTGGCCGTCCACACCGCGGCGTGTCTCCAGACCCAGGGCGACCTTGCCCAGGCGCGAGAGGGCATGCATCGGTATGGTCTGGCAGCGGTTGGCGTTGCGGTGGGCGCGCTTGCGGGTGTCGTCGAAGTCCAGCAACGGTGAGATCGCGACGACCCCGGCCGGCTTGCCCCACCCTCGGTCCATCACGGCGCGGGCGACGCTGAACGCGAGGTATCCGCCGGCGGAGTCCCCGGCGATCGTGATCTGGCCGGGGCGGTAGCCCTGGGCCACGAGCCAGGCGAACGCGTCGACGCCGTCGCTGATGGAGGTGACGATCGGTTCGGCCGGCATCTGGCGGTAGCCGACGTTGAGCACCGGCTGCTGGGACGCGAACGAGATGCGTGAGACCAGTCGGCGGTGGGTGTTCAGGCCGCAGGTCATGAAGGCGCCACCGTGGAAGTACAAGATCGCGCCGGAATCGGTGGACTCGGCGACGCCCTTGGCGCGCAGCCACTCCGCGGAGCAGTCAGCCAGGCCGATGGTGCGCCAGCGCGTGCCCTCGTGCACTGGCAGCAGGCGGGCGACGGTGTCGATCAGGTTGGGTGGAACGATCTCGAACGGCAGCACGGCCCACACGCCGATGAACGGACGCACCGTGTGGCGCAGTCCCAGGCCGAGCAGGCGGGACTGCACGCTGGCGCCGGGCATGAAGCGTGGCTCTGCCGCCACGGTCAGGTGTGAGGTCATCGGGGGAAGTCTGCCTTTCGATCAAGACGCACGTCATGCGTTGTTCATCTAGAGTGACTTGCGCCACACGGCTCGGTCAGCGTACTGGGTGAAATCCGGATTCGCCGGACTTCGTGGCATCGAGTTCTCCACAGAGGAAGTGCACATGCCGTTCATGCCGCCCACGGACTCGATGTTCCTGCTGGCTGAGTCCCGCGAGCACCCGATGCACGTCGGGGGCCTGCAGCTGTTCGTCCCACCCGAGGACTCCGGGCCGAACTTCGCCCGCGACATGGTGGCAGCGTTCCGGCAGCACGACGACGTCTCGCCGCTGTTCCGGCGGCACCCGGCAGCGCCCGTCTCCTCGCTCGGCAACACGTGGTGGGCCACCGACGACGTCATCGACTACGACCACCACGTGCGGCACTCGGCGGTGCCCGGCCCCGGGCGCATCCGCGAGCTGCTGCAGCTGACCTCACGCTGGCACGGCGCGCTGCTCGATCGGCATCGCCCGTTGTGGGAGTGCCATGTCGTCGAGGGCCTGCAGGACGGCCGCATCGCGGTGTACACCAAGGTCCACCACTCCATGCTCGACGGAGTCGCTGCGATCAAGCTGATGCAGCGCACCCTCAGCGAGGACCCCGACACCCGGGACTGCGTTCCGCCGTGGCTGGTCCACAGTCGCGCTGGCGGCGGGGGATCGTCGCGCGGCGTCGACCCGTGGGGCCTGGTCAAGGCGGCGGCCGACGTCGCCGGCGATCTGGCCGGTCTGCTGCCCACTGGCGTCAAGGTGGCCCGCCAGGTGTTCCGCGACGGCGACATCACCCTGCCCCGGGCCCCGAAGACGATCCTCAACGGCCCGGTCGGCGGCGCCCGCCGGTTCGCCGCGCAGTCCTGGGAGATCGACCGCATCCAGCAGGTGGCCAAGTCCTCGGCCACCACCATGAACGACGTCGTGCTCGCCATGGTCTCGGGCGCGCTGCGGGCCTATCTGCTGGAGCAGAACGCCCTGCCAGATGAGCCGATGTCAGCGATGGTCCCGATCTCCTTGGCGATGCGGGGCGACTCGGCCGGACGCACTGGCTCGAACGAGGGTGGCGGCAACCAGGTCGGCGCGATCGTGGTCAACCTGGCGACGGACCGCGAGAGCGGCGCGACCCGACTGGAGGAGATCTCGTACTCCTCCAAGCAGGCCAAGAAGATCATGGGCGGTCTGAGCCCGACCCAGATCATGGCCCTGTCCGCGCTGCAGGTGGCCCCGCTGGCGATGACCCCCGTCCCGGGCTTCGTCCGGTACACCCACCCGCCGTTCAACGTGATCGTGTCCAACGTGCCCGGTCCGACCGAGGAGATGTACTTCAACGGCGCGCGACTCGACGGGATGTACCCGGTGTCCATCGTGCTGGACGGCCAGGCACTCAACATCACCCTGACCAGCCGCAAGGGCTTCCTCGACGTCGGGCTGATCGGTTGCCGCCGTTCCGTCCCGCACCTGCAGCGCCTGCTGATCCACCTCGAGGACGCCCTGGCCGAGCTGGAGAAGTCCTGGGGCTAGCACTGCAGCACGGCGGACCGCATGCTGGCACAGTGAGCGGGTGAATGCCCTGCTCGCCCTCGTGGCGGTCCTCGGCGTCTCGGCGTCCGGTCCGCTCATGGCCGGGGCGGCCGCGCCGGCGCTGGCCATCGGCATGTGGCGCAACGCGCTGGGTTCGCTGGCGATCGCGCCGTTCGCGGCGCGTCGCGCCCCCACCGAGCTCAGGTCGCTCGATCGATCGGGTCGCCGCGACCTGGCCGTGGCGGGCGTGATGCTCGCCCTGCACTTCGCCACCTGGATCTCGGCGCTCAAGCTGACGTCGGTCGCCGCGGCCACCGCCATGGTGAGCATGCAGCTGGTCTTCATCGTGCTGATCGACCGGCTGCACGGGTCCCGCATCCCCGGATCGGTCGTCATCGGAGTGGTGCTGGCGCTGGCGGGGGTCTTCGTCATCACCGGTGTGGACTTCACCGTGTCGGCCCGAGCGCTCGGCGGTGACGTGCTTGCACTGCTGGGCGGAGCCGCTGCTGCCCTGTACCTCGACGCCGGCAGTCGCGTGCGACAGCAGATCTCGACATCGGCGTACACCGTGGCCTGCTACGGCATCTGTGCGGCGGTGCTGGCGCTGGTGTCGATCGGCGCGGGGATCGACCTGACCGGTTTCGCGCTCAGCACGTGGATCGCGATCGTCGCCGTCACCGTCTTCGCCCAGCTGCTGGGTCACTCCGTCCTCAACCACCTGCTCTCGGTGATGACGCCCAGCACGATCTCGCTGCTGCTGCTCCTGGAGGTGCCGGGCGCGGCGCTGCTGGCCGGGGTGTTCCTGGACCAGACACCTCCGGCCGGCGTCTACGCCGGTCTGGCGCTGATCCTGGCCGGCCTCGGCGTCGTCGTCCTTCGACGTCCGCCACCGGAGGCCCCGACCGCCTGACCGCTGGTCACCGACGTCACGCCCCGGTACCCGGCCGATCCCTCCGCTGATCGGTACAGTCAGCAGGTCACCCGTACCTGCGCCACGTCGCGCGCACGAACACCTGCGCCACGTCGCGCGCCCGAACAAGGAGTACCGATGGGCCGGCTCGTCACCACTGAAGGACTCACCGACGACCAGATCGAGATCTTGAAGCTGGTCCGCCAGTTCGTCGAGAAGGAGATCATCCCGGTCGCCACGGACCTGGAGCACAAGGACGAGTACCCGACCGACATCGTCGAGGGACTCAAGGAGCTCGGCATCTTCGGCCTGATGATCCCCGAGGAGTTCGGCGGGCTCGGGGAGTCGCTGTTGACCTACGCCCTGGTCGTCGAGGAGATCGCGCGGGGCTGGATGAGCGTCTCCGGTGTCATCAACACCCACTTCATCGTCGCGTACCTGTTGATGCACCACGGCACCGACGAGCAGAAGCAGCGGTACCTGCCGAAGATGGCCACCGGCGAGGTGCGAGGCGCCTTCAGCATGTCCGAGCCCGCGCTCGGCTCGGACGTGTCGGCCATCAGCACCAAGGCCGTCAGGACCTCCCTGGATTCTGGGCAGGACGGTTACGAGATCACCGGTCAGAAGATGTGGCTGACCAACGGCGGCTCGTCCACCCTCGTCGCAGTGCTGTGCAAGACCGACGAGGGCGAGGACTCGGTCTACAAGAACATGACCACGTTCCTGGTCGAGAAGGAGCCCGGATTCGGCGAGACCGCGCAGGGCGTCACGGTGCCCGGCAAGATCGACAAGATGGGCTACAAGGGCGTCGACACCACCGAGATGGTGTTCGAGGGCCACCGGATCTCCGCCGACCAGGTGCTCGGCGGGAAGCCCGGCCAGGGGTTCTACCAGATGATGGACGGCGTCGAGGTGGGCCGCGTCAACGTCGGCGCACGTGCCGTGGGCATCGCGAACCGCGCCTTCGAGCTCGCGATCGCCTACGCGCAGCAGCGCGAGACCTTCGGCAAGCCGATCGCCCAGCACCAGGCCATCCTCTTCCGGCTGGCCGAGATGGGGACCAAGGTCGAGACGGCGCACGCGATGGTCGTCAAGGCCGCCGCGCTCAAGGACGCCGGCAAGCGCAACGACGTCGAGGCCGGCATGGCCAAGCTGGTCGCCTCCGAATACTGCAACGAGGTCGTCGAGGCGTCGTTCCGCATCCACGGCGGCTACGGCTACTCCAAGGAGTACGAGATCGAGCGCCTGTACCGTGAGTCAGCGTTCATGCTGATCGGCGAAGGCACGTCGGACATCCAGAAGATGATCATCGGACGCGCCCTTCTCAAGGACTACAAGCTCTAGGCTCCACCATCGAAAGGGCAACACATGGCAGAGATCTTCGCTCTCGAGTACCCCCAGTCGCTGGGAGTGTTCGACAAGTACACCGACGCACAGCAGGCAGTGGACTACCTGTCCGACGAGGAGTTCCCGGTGCAGAACGTGCTGATCGTCGGCACCGAGCTCCGGCAGGTCGAGCGGGTCACCGGTCGTCTGACGTGGGGCCGCGTCCTGTCCGCCGGTGCCGCCTCCGGTGCCTGGCTGGGGCTGCTGATCGGTCTGCTGGTCAGCCTGTTCACCACCGGCAGCTCGGCGTTCGCGACCGTGCTGGGTGGCATCGGCTTCGGCATCGTGTTCGGCCTGGTGTCGGGTGCACTCGGCTACGCCGCCACCCGCGGCCAACGCGACTTCAGCTCGGTGCAGAAGGTGGTGGCGACCAAGTACGAGGTGCTGGTCGAGCACAAGTTCCTCGCGCAGGGCCAGGAGCTGCTCCTGCGCATGCCCGGTCGATCCATCGACCTGTGAGCGAGACCGGCGTGAGCGCTGCCACCAAGACGAACCGCGGCAACTTCTTCGAGGACTTCAGGGTCGGCCAGGTCATCGAGCACGCGACCCCGCGCACCATCACCGAGGGCGATCGGGCCCTGTACGGCGCGATCTACCCGACCCGGTTCGCGGTCCCGTCGTCGGCGGTCTTCGCCGCATCGGTCGGCCTCGCGGCGCCCGACGGCAGCGGGCACCCGGTCGAGGAGCTGATCGCGTTCCACGTGGCGTTCGGCAAGACCGTCCCCGACATCTCGCTGAACGCGGTGGCCAACCTGGGCTACGCCGAGTGCCGCTTCCACCGTCCCGTCGTTCCCGGCGACACGCTGCGCACGACGTCGGAGGTCATCGGCCTCAAGCAGAACTCGAATCTCAGGACCGGCGTCGTGCACGTGCGATCGACCGCGGCCAACCAGCGCGGCGAGGTCGTGCTCGACTGGGTCCGCTGGGTCATGGTGCGCAAGCGTGACGAGGAGTCGCCGGCGCCGGAGACGGTGGTCCCCGAGCTGGCGACAGCAGTGTCGGCAGCAGATCTCGTGGTGCCGGCCGGACTCGATTTCAGTGCCTATGAGTTCACTGCCGCCGGTGAGTCCCACCGCTGGGGCGACTACGAGATCGGCGAGAAGATCGACCACGTCGATGGCGTGACCTTGACCGATCCTGAGCACATGATGGCGACGCGGCTGTGGCAGAACACCGCGAAGGTGCACTTCAACACCGAGGCGCGGCCGGACGGCACCCGGCTCGTGTACGGCGGACACATCATCTCGATGGCTCGCGCCCTGTCGTTCAACGGTCTGGCCAACGCGCAGCTGATCGCGGCGATCAACGCCGGCGCCCACGCGGCCCCGGCCCTGGCCGGCGACACGATCCACGCATGGTCTGAGGTGCTCGACAGCGCCGACACCCCCGGTCCGGGCGTGGGTGCGCTGCGTCTGCGACTGGTGGCCACGAAGGGCCGCGACGAGTCGATGACGCTGCGCGGGGACGAGCAGAAGTACGCTCCCGGCGTCCTGCTGGACCTCGACTACTGGGCACTGGTGCCCCAATGAGATCAGGACGATGAGCGCACAGCTGTGGCTGGTGCGCCACGGCGAGACCGAGTGGAGCGCCTCCGGGCGGCACACGTCGACCACCGATCTCCCGCTGACCGTTGCCGGTGAGGACGCCGCCCGCTCGCTGGTCCCGATCCTCGCCGGGATCCAGTTCGGGCAGGTGCTCACCAGCCCGCGGCGCCGGGCCAGTCACACCGCGGAGCTCGCCGGCTTCGGTGGGGCCGATGTCGACGACGACCTGGTCGAGTGGGCCTACGGAGAGTACGAGGGCCTCACGACACCGCAGATCCAGGAGACCGTGCCCGGGTGGTCGGTGTGGACCCACCCGAGCCCGGGCGGCGAGACCGCGGCCGAGGTGGCCCGGCGCCTCGACCGGGTCGTCGAACGGGTCCGCAGCGTGGACGGTGCCACCCTGGTGTTCGCCCACGGGCACTCCCTGCGCGCCCTGACCGCCCGATGGCTCGACCTGCCGGTGGCCGAGGGGCGGCACTTCGACCTCGACACCGCGACCTGCTCGGTGCTCGGTGACGACCGGGGCACACCGGTCGTCCAGCGGTGGAACATCGAGGCTCCGCGACCCTGACGCGCAGTCCGAGCCGGGCACTAGTCTGAGACGGTGCGCATCGACCTCCACACCCACTCGAACCGGTCGGACGGGACCGACGACCCGGCCGTCCTGGTCCAGAAGGCGGCTGGCGCCGGCCTCGACGTCGTCGCGCTGACCGACCACGACGCCACCACCGGCTGGGACGAGGCGCAGGACGCCGCCGATGCACTCCGGATCCGACTCGTCCGCGGCATCGAGATCTCCACGACGTTCCACGGCGTCAGCGTCCATCTGCTGGGGTACGAGTTCGATCCCGACCACGTCGAGCTGAACGCCGAGCTCGACCGGGTGCTGGCCGGACGCAACCATCGACTCCCTCGGGTGCTGGCCCGGCTGGCCGAGCACGGCATCGACATCACCGAGGCAGACGTCGTCGCCCAGTCCGGCAGCGCGGCCGCATCGGGCCGGCCGCACATCGCCGACGCCATGGTGGCCAAGGGGTACGTCGGTCACCGTGACGCCGCGTTCGACGGCTGGTTGAACACCCACGGCAAGGCACACGTCGAGCGATACTCCGCTCCGCTGGTCACGGCCATCGAGCTGGTCAAGGCCGCAGGTGGACGAGTCGTGGCGGCGCACCCGTGGTCGCGTGAGAGTGGCAACGTGCTGACCCGCGCGGCGTTCGCCGATCTGGTCGCAGCAGGCCTCGACGGCATCGAGGTCGACCACAACGATCACGGCCCCGAGGCCCGAGCGGCCTTGCGCGCCATCGCCGCCGATCTCGACCTGGTGGTCACCGGGTCCAGCGACTACCACGGCGCGGGCAAGAGCGCGGAGTTCAGCCTCGGCTGCAACACCACCGATCCGGGCCAGCTCGAGCGGCTGCTCGGCTGA
>JBBSRN010000011.1:0-20032 GCA_038242985.1 Propionibacteriales bacterium
CGTCGCCGTGGCCGTGGGATCGCAGGAAGCTGGCGCCGACCGACGAACGCCAACCGCTGGCACAGTGCACGACGACCGGGGCGCCCGCTGGCACTTCGTCGCGGCGGCGTCCGAGCTCGGCGAGCGGGATGTGGAGCGAGCCGGGGATCGCCCCGTCCTCCCGTTCGCCCGGGTTGCGGACATCCAGCACGACCGCGTCCGGGCCGAGGTGATCCATCTGCTGCACGGTCAGGCGTTCGCTCGCGACCATCAGGTCGGCCAGCTCGGTGAACGCGTGGGCCGGATCGGCCAGATGGCCCACCACGCGGTCGAAGCCGATGCGCGACAGGCGCAGGCCGGCCTCGTCGACGCGGTCCAGGTCACCGACGACGAGAAGCTCGTCGCCCTCGTGGACGACCATGCCGGCGGTCTCGGCGAAGCGACCGTCGATCCCGACGTTGATCGAGCCGCGGAGGTGGCCGGTCGCGAACTGCTCGGGGCTGCGGGTGTCGATGATCCTGACCCCCCGCTCGAGTGCTGCACGCGTCTCCGCTGAGCTGAGCGGGGCCAGGTCCTCGCCCGGCTTGAGCGTCGGCCGCTTCTTCAGGTTCAGCGCAGCATCGACGGCGAAGTACTCCGGTGCAGCCGGCTGCCCGGTGGTGATCATCGCGACGAACTCGTCCTCGCTCATGGGCTGGGCGAAGATGTTCGTGCGCCGCTGGGCACCGATGGTGGAGTCCAGGTCGTCGGACAGGTTCTTGCCGCATGCGGACCCGGCTCCGTGGGCTGGGTAGAGCACGGTCTCGTCGGGAAGCTTCAGGAGCACGTCGTGGATGGTGCGGTACATCGCCTGGGCCAGATCGATGGCCGAAGAGCCCTGGGAGACCACGAGGTCGGGTCGGCCGACTCCGCCGATGAACATCGAGTCGCCCGTCAGCACTGCCGCGGGGACCTGGTCACCGGCGTGCTCGCGCACCAGCACGCTGATCGACTCCCAGGTGTGGCCGGGGGTCTCGAGGATCTCCAGATCGACCTCACCGAGGCTGATGTGTTCGCCGTGGGTCAACGGTCGGACCTCGAACTCCGGATCGGCGTGCGCGCCGTAGCCGATCCACGCGCCGGTGGCTTCGGCGAGCTCGAGGTGGCCGGCCACGAAGTCGGCGTGCACGTGGGTGTTGATGACTCCGACGATGTCCAGGTTCTGCGCCTTGGCGTCGTCGATGTACTCGGTGACGTCGCGCCGGGGGTCGACGACGACTGCCTGGCCGGTCGTCTCGTCGCCGATCAGGTAGGAGCCGTGGGACAGGCAGCTGAGGTAGTACTGGGTGAGGATCATGACGATCTCCTTCCGTGGAGGGTGAGAGGTGTGGTGTCGGTCGCGCTCAGGCGCGGCCGGTGAGAATGAAGTTCCAGTACAGGAAGGGCAGCCCGTACCGCTTGAGCCACCACATGTCGCGGCGCTCGTGGGTGGTGTCGATGAGCGGGATCGACGGTGCCGGCTGCATCGAGTAGTCGAACTCGGCGAGGAGCATCTTGTCCCGCGCCGTGGTCAGCGGGCACGAGGCGTACCCGTCGTACTGCGCCGTCGGCACCTGGCCGGCTCGGACGGCCATCAGGTTGGCCACGACGACGGGTGCCTGCTTGCGGATGGCAGCGCCGGTCTTGGAGTTCGGGCTCGAACCGGCGTCGCCGAGGGCGAACACGTTCCCGAACCGGGTGTGCTGCATCGTGTGCTTGTCGATCTGGACGTAGCCGGCCGGATTGTCCGGATCGGCGAGCGGCGAATCCTTGATCCAGTCCGGGGCGGACTGTGGCGGGACGACGTGCAGCAGGTCGTAGTGCTGGTCGCGCCGGGTGCTCGCGGCGTTGTCGGCGATGATCGCGGTGCCGGAATCAGGATCGACCCGGACCATCTCGCTGTTGAAGTCCACCGAGATGCCGTACCGCTCGACGACCTTCTCCAGCTCGTCGGAGAAGACCTTGACGCCGAACATGCCCGGCGTCGGCAACACCAGGGTGATGTCGATGTCGTCCAGTACGCCCTGCTTGCGCCAGTAGTCCGCGGCGAGGTAGGCGATCTTCTGCGGCGCACCCGCGCACTTGATGGGGCCCGCGGGCATCGTGAAGACGGCACTGCCGGACGTCATGTCCTGGATGTTCCGCCAGGTCTTGTCTGCCAGGTCGAGGCGATAGTTGCTGGAGACCGGGGAGGTGGTCAGAGCGTCGGCCATGCCCGGGATCCGATCCCAGTCCAGCTGGATGCCCGGGCAGATCACGACCTGGTCGTAGGAGATCAGGAGGCCAGCCCTGGTCGCAACGCGTTGTTCGACCGGGTCGATGGTGACGACGTGGTCCTTGACCCATGCCACCCCCTTCGGCATCACGCTGGCCTGGCTGCGTTGCGATTGCGACGCAGTGGCCTGTCCGCCGCCCACGAGCGTCCACAGGGGCTGGTACGCATGTGTGTCGTTCGGCTCGACGATCGCGACGTCCTCGACGCCAGCGCGCTGCAGGGTGCCGCCACGGAGATGCCGGCGTTGCCGCCGCCGACGACGACGATCTGGTGGTGCACTGATCTCGCGCTCATGGTGCTCTCCTCATCGTGGTTCGCCGTCCGCGCTGTGCCGAGCCGGCGATGGTGCGCAGTGGAGACTGTGACCATCGCCCGATCCCTTGATCGTGTCGGCGGCAAGGGGCGGAAGTTGCTTGAAACTGAATGTACGTACATTATAGGAGGAAAGCAATGGAGGACTCCATGGACGACGACGCAGTCAGCACGGGCCGAGCCGACGGTGCGGCGCTGCTGTCACGCGCAGCAGAGCCGCAGGTGCTTGATCGCACCTGCAAGGTCGCACTGTGGAGTCAGCTGCGTGATGACATCGCGCGGCGCATCGACGCAGGCGAGTTCAGCTCGTCCTTTCCCGGCGAGCACGCCTTGCGGGAGCAGTACAGCGTCAGTCGCCAGACGGTACGGATGGCGTTGCGGTCCCTGCGCGAGTCCGGTGTGATCTCGGCGGCCCGGGGCCAGGAGCCGCGATTGATCCGTCCGCAGATCGAGCAACGACTCGGCAGCCTCTACAGCCTCTTCTGGTCGGTCGAATCCGCCGGCATGAAGCAGAACAGCGTCGTTCTCTGCCTCGACGAGCGCCGCGACGCGCATGCGGCAGCCCAGCTGGGTCTGGAGGGGGAGGCGCCGCTGGTGTTCCTGCACCGCATCCGCCTCGCCGACGGAGAGCCACTGGCACTGGATCGCGTCTGGATGCCGGCTGCGATCGCGCGGCCCCTCCTCGAGGCCGACTTCAGCCACACCGCGCTGTACACCGAGCTCGCGGATCGCTGCAACGTCCGGCCGACCGGCGGCGCCGAGGAGGTCGACGCCGTGACGCTGCTGGCGCCACAGGCGGCCACGTTGGGGTCCGAGCCGGGCGCGCCTGCGTTCGCCATCAGCCGACTGGGGTGCGAGGGCGACGTTCCCGTGGAGTGGCGCACGACTCTCGTCCGCGCCGACCGCTTCCGCATCCGCACCACCTTCTCCGCTGCCACCGGCCTGAGGTTGACGGCCTCCGGCCACGACGCCCCCGCTCCAGCCCGCTGACCTCATCTGGAGGACCCATGTCCGAATCCTTGGCCGACATCGCACCCGCGGCCGCGCACGACCTGCACGCATCAGGTGCGGTGGTGCTCCTTGACGTCCGCGAGCTGCCGGAGTGGGTGGCAGGGCATGCTCCCGGTGCGCGGCACATCCCGCTTCGAGAGCTCGTTCCGGACGAGGTCGCGGGCGATGAGATCGTGGTGGTCTGCCGATCGGGCAACCGCTCGGGCCAGGCTGCTGCACTCCTGGCCCGGTCAGGCGTCGCGGCGCGCAACATGGACGGCGGCATGAAGGCGTGGGCGGCAGCCGGCCTGCCGATCGTGACCCCGACCGGTGAACGGGGAACCGTGGCGTGACCCTCCTCCTGGCGGTCGCGTGTGGCCTCGTCATCGGGGTGGTGCTCGGTGCCCTGGGCGGCGGCGGATCGATCCTCGCCGTGCCGGCGTTGGTGTACGTCCTCGGCGAGTCCGCCCAGGACGCGACCACCGCCAGCCTGGTCGTCATCGGGATCAGCTCGGCCATCGGCGCCGTCAGCTATCACCGGGACGGCCACGTCCGATGGCGGGTGGGTCTGGTGTTCGGAGTCGTCGGCATCGGGGCGTCGTTCGGCGGGACCGCGCTGAACCGCACCGTCGACGAAGGCGTCCTGCTGGCGTCGTTCGCCTCGGTCATGGCGGTCTCGGCGGCCGCGATGCTGGTCAAGTCCTGGTCGGGGCGGCGCTCGCGCACAGCGGCGCAGCCCTCGGCCGGAGGCGACGCCGACGGATCCACGCTCGTCGCGACCAGGTCGCGCGCCCAGCTGATGGTCGCCGCGCAGGTCGTGATCACCGCGCTCCTGGTCGGGTTCCTGACCGGCTTCCTCGGCGTCGGCGGCGGATTCATCGTGGTGCCGGCGCTGGTGATGATCCTGCGCTACTCGATGCCTGTCGCCACGGCGACCTCGTTGCTGATCATCGCCCTCAACGCGGCGGTGTCCTTGAGCATCCACGCCGGCAGCTCGCCGCAGTTCGACTGGGCGATCATCGTCCCGTTCACCGCGGCGACGATCGTCGCCTCCCTGGTCGGCAAGCGGATCGCCGCTCGGTTCTCCAGCAACGTCCTGACCTTGTCCTTCGCGATCGTCCTGCTCGTGGTCGCCGCAGGGATCGGACTCCAGGTCGCGGCGCCCCACATCGGCCTCGCCTGACCGTGGCGTGGTTGCGCTGTCCAGAATGTACGTACATTATGGAACTAGCGGAGTGAACCCACCCAGGAGGAGCGACATGACGAACACCGACGACTTCACCATCACGGCGATCGAGACCCCCACCCTCGGTGACCGCAGCTATGTGGTCCACGACGGCGAGGTGGCCTTCGTGATCGATCCGCAGCGAGACATCGACCGTGTGCTGTCGGTCCTGGACGAGCACCAGGTGCGGTTGACCGACGTGTTCGAGACCCACATCCACAACGACTACCTCACCGGCGGACTGGCGTTGGCCGAGCGCACCGGAGCGGCCTATCACGTCAACGCGGCCGACGACGTGTCGTTCGAGCGTTCCCCGATCACCGACGGCGACGTCGTCGCCGTCGGTGAGCGGATGCGGGTGACAGCGATCTCGACACCCGGCCACACCTTCACCCACCTGTCCTACGCACTCGCCGACGCAGCCACCGGTGACTCGGTCTCCGACGACACGGCCGCGGAGTCGGCCGCAGTGTTCTCTGGTGGGTCGTTGCTGTTCGGGGCGACCGGGCGACCGGATCTGCTCGGACACGAGCACGCCGACACTCTCGCCCGCCATCAGCACGCATCCGCCCACCGCTTGGCCGAGCTGCTGCCGGACGAGGCCGAGCTGTTCCCGACCCATGGCTTCGGATCGTTCTGCGCAGCCACGCAGTCAGACGCGACCGAGTCGACGGTGGGTCAGGAGAAGCGGTCCAACCCGGTGCTGACCCAGGACGAGCAGACCTACGTGCGAGAGCTCCTGGACGGTCTCGGCGACTGGCCGGCGTACTACGTGCACATGTCGCCGGCCAACGCGAGCGGCCCGTCCGAGCCTGATCTGGATCCGCCGGAGGTGGCCGACGCAGCGGCGTTGCGTCAGCGCATCGAGGCCGGCGAGTGGGTCGTCGACCTGCGCAACCGGACGGCCTTCGCGGCCGGACACGCCCCCGGGACGCTCAACTTCGGGCTCGACGGCGGCTTCGCCACCTATCTGGGCTGGCTCATCACCTGGGGCACGCCCGTGACCCTGCTCGGCGCCTCGGCCGAGGACGTCGCCGAGGCCCAGCGCGAGCTGATCCGGATCGGCATCGACCCGGCGGCGCAGGCCACCGGAGAGCCCCACCAGTGGGCCGTCGGAGAGCTGGTGAGCTTCGGCACTGCCACGTTCGCCGATCTCGAGCAGGTCCGGCACCACCGTCCGGTGGTCATCCTCGACGTCCGGCGCGCCGAGGAGGCCGCGGCGAGCCACATCGTCGACTCCGTCAACATTCCCCTGCACGACCTGCCGGCGCAGCTCTCGCAGATCCCGGCCGGTGAGGTGTGGGTGCACTGCGCCTCGGGCTACCGGGCCTCGGTGGCGGCCTCGTTGATCGACGCGTCGGGTCGAACCCCGGTCGCCGTGGACGACACCTTCGACGACGCTGCCGGGGCCGGACTGCCGATGGCTGGTACGGAGGCGTGACGTCGACCTGATGGATCTGGGGCGTGACGTCGACCTGATGGATCTGGGGAGTGACGTCGACCTGATGGGGGATCTGCGCGATGTCTGACCTCGAGATCGTCCGGTCCCCGCGCTTCTCGCGCGGGGACGTGCGGACCATCGCGGCGATGGGTGCCTTCATCGCGCTGCTGCACGCCGTGGGCT
Source organism: Propionibacteriales bacterium (assembly GCA_038242985.1). Lineage (GTDB taxonomy): Bacteria > Actinomycetota > Actinomycetes > Propionibacteriales > Nocardioidaceae > Aeromicrobium. The sequence goes on from JBBSRN010000011.1 coordinate 6,424, forward strand.
GGGGGTTGCTCGTCCTCGCTGCGTCAACAGATCTGCAGTCCGGGACCAACGGGGCACTGGGGATCGGTCTCGGGTTCACTGCGTACACGCTCGGGATGCGGCACGCCTTCGACGTGGACCACATCGCCGCGATCGACAACACCACCCGCAAGCTGCTCTCGGAGCGGCGGGCGCAGCGCCGGCGTCCGCTGGCCGTGGGCTTCTGGTTCTCGCTCGGTCACTCCTCGATCGTCCTGGGACTGTGCCTGCTGCTCGCCCTGGGTGTCAGGACCCTGACCGGGCAGGTGCAGGACGACTCCTCGACCCTGCAGCAGAGTGCCGCGGTGATCGGGACGGCCGTCTCGGGGGTCTTCCTGCTGGTCATCGGCATCATCAACGCCGGTGTCCTCGCCGGCATCGTCGCGGTCGCGCGCAGCATGCGGCACGGAGCCTACGACGAGCGAGAGCTCGAGGACCAGCTCGCGCGGCGGGGTCTGATGAACCGCATCCTGGCCGGTGTCACGAAGGCGGTGACGAAGCCATGGCACATGTATCCCGTCGGCGCCCTGTTCGGCCTCGGTTTCGACACCGCCACCGAGGTCTCGCTGCTGGTCCTCGCCTCGGGCGCGGCTGCGCTCAGCCTGCCCTGGTACTCCCTGCTCGTGCTCCCGATCCTGTTCGCCGCAGGGATGTCCCTGCTGGACACGATTGACGGAGTCTTCATGGGCTACGCGTACGACTGGGCGTTCCTGCGCCCGGTCCGCAAGGTCTACTACAATCTCGTCGTCACCGCGCTGTCGGTGGTCGTCGCCCTGCTGATCGGTGGGGTCGAGATCCTCGGGCTGATCGGCGAGAAGCTCGGGTGGCCGCGGGACCGGTCGCCTGGACGAGCGATCTCGAGCTGGAGCACGTCGGTTGTGCAGTCGTGGCCCTCTTCGTCGTGACGTGGGTGGTGGCCGTCCTGGTCTGGCGCATGGCGCGCATCGAGGAACGGTGGTCGGCGCCCACGGCGTCATCGACCGCTCCGGTTCCGGACCGCCCCACCTGCTGAACGGTGGTCGCGCCCGTCGCGTCCGGCGGACCACCACCGGCGGGCCAGCAGGCCGGTCGCCACGAGAGTCGCCGCGATGATGATCGCGATCGTGTCGGGCAGGCGATCGCCCACCCGGCCGGCCCACTGCTCGATGGAGAACTGGTCGTCCACGCCCACGATGCCGCCCAGGTTGGCCGTTCCCCCGGACGCGAGCAGCAGCACGCCCACCGCGATGAGGATCGCGCCGGAGATCACGGCGGTGGACGAGGTGTGGATCGGACCGAGGGCGATCGGCCGGGGGACGAGCCACCGGCGGCCGTTCACGTCCAGACGTTCCCAGAAGACCGCGAGCAGCACCAGAGGGACGCACATGCCCAGCGCGTACACCGCCAGCAGCAGCCCGCCGTACGTCGGACTCCCGCCGACTCCGGCCACGGCCAGCACCGAGCCGAGGATCGGTCCCGAACACACCCCCGCCACCCCGTACACGGTTCCGAGCACGAAGATCTGGACGACGCCGGTGCCGCCCGGGGCGTCCCGACTCGGGCGTCTGCGGACGAGCCCGAACGACACGCCGAGCACCTGCAGGAGGCCGAATCCGATCACCACGATCGACAAGATGAGCACCAAGGCGTCGCGGTGGGAGTTGAAGAACGCGCCGACGGTCGAGGCGGCGACGCCCAGCGGGACCAGGGTGACCACGAGCCCGAGGTAGAACACGCCGGTGCGCCCGACGACGGTGGCGCGGCCGCCGAACGCGTAGGCGAAGAACGACGGCAGCAGCACGGCCGAGCACGGGCTCAGCAGGGTCAGGACCCCGCCGAGGAAGGCGCCGGCCAGTCCGATGGTCGTCACGACGCCGAGGCCAGCCGCTCGATCTTCTCGATGAAGACGTCGGCGGGCTGTGCGCCGAGGATGGGTTCGTCGTTGACCAGGAACAGCGGGGTGCTCGAGGCGCCGATGTCGTAGGCCGCCCGGGTGTCCGCCTGCACCGCCGCGGCGGTCTTCTCCGCGTCCATGTCGGTCCTGAACTTCTCCAGATCCTTCACGCCGATCTTCTGGGCGTACGTCATCAGCACGCTGTCCGGCAGGTCGGCGTGGCCGCGTGCGGGTGCATCGGCGAAGACCGCGTCGTGGAACTGCCAGAACTTGCCCTGTGCGGCTGCGGCCCGGCTGGCCTCGGCTGCGCGGTCGGACTGCCCGCCGAAGATCGACAGATCATGGAACTCGACGCGCAGCGTGCCGTCGTCGACGTACTTCTTCAGCTTCGGCTGGGTGTCACGTGCATGGACCGCGCAGAACGGGCAACGGAAGTCCGAGTACTCGATCAGCACGACCGGCGCGTCGACGGCTCCGATCGCTCGTGGGTCGTCGGCGTCGCGACGGGAGAGGTCGACCCCGATGCCCTGCTGGGACTGCGTCGTGGTCGCAGCCCTCGACTCGCTGCTGGGCGGACCGTGCGTCGCCGCGAGCCACACGAGTCCGGCTCCGAGCAGCACCACGGCGGCGATCAGCGCGGCGTAGGGCAAGCGTTTCAGCACGGACGAACCTCCAGAGATCACGGGAATGTACGTACATCCAACGATGGACGGGGGACCAGAGTTCCATATACCCCGGGGGGTACTGGTACGTTTCTCATCATGACGACGCTGACCGTGCCCCGCCCGACGCAGCCCCAGGCCGCAACCCCCGGACGGCTCGGTCGGTGGGGCGAGCGCATGGCCACGCACGCCCGGCTGGTCGCGGTCGTGTGGGTCATCGTCGTTGCCGGGCTGGGTTCGCTCGCGCCGAGCGTGTTCTCCGACCTGGCCGGCGCCGGGTGGCAGGACAACGGATCGGACTCGGTGAAGGCTCGTGACCTGGCCCAGGAGCACTTCGGCGGCAACTCCTCGAACGCGATCCAGCTGGTGATCCACACCGAGAGCTCATCGATCGATTCGGCGGCCGCGCAGTCGGTCATGCAGGACGCGACGACGATCCTGGAGGCGGACCGCCGCATCGGCGAGGTGGTGCCACCACAGGAGGGCTTCACGATCAGCCCTGACGGCAGGACCGCCATCCTCCTGGCCGGGGCGGCGGCCGACCCCAACGAGATGGTCCGAGCTGTCGACGACCTCAAGGCAGGTCTCACGGCGTTGTCCGGTGACGGGGTCGACGTGTACCCGACCGGCGCGTCTGCGCTGTGGAGCGACTTCAACAAGGCCAACCACGACGCCATGATCAAGGCCGAGATCATCTCCTGGCCCGTGACCTTGGCCATCATGGTGCTGGCCTTCGGCTCCCTCGTCGCGGCGGGTCTGCCGCTGCTGCTCACGATGGCCGGGCTCGGTGCGTCCGCCGGGGCGCTGGTGCTGCTCAACCAGGTGACGCCCATCTCGGTGTGGGCGATGAACTTCGCCCTGATGTTCGCTCTGGCCCTTGGCATCGACTACGCCTTGTTCATCGTCCATCGGTTCCGCAGTGCGATGCACCACGGACGGGCACCGGTGCAGGCCGTCGCCGAGACGATGGACACCGCCGGCAAGGCCGTGATGCTCTCGGGGCTGACCGTCCTGGTCAGCCTCTCCGCCGTCCTGGTCGTGCCAGCACCCGCGGTCCGGACCATGGCGGTCGGCATCATGCTCGCCGTCGTTTTCGTGCTCGCGGCGAGCATGACGCTGCTTCCGGCAGTGCTCGGCGCCCTGGGATCTCGCGTCGACAAGGCCGCCGTCCCGTGGGCCAAGGCCCACGCCCCCCGGTCGCACCGGTTCGGTGCCTGGGGCGAGCTCCTGCACCGGCACCCAGTGCCCTTCGCGGTCGGATCGATCGGCCTCCTGGTGCTGCTCGCGCTGCCCGTGCTGTCGTTGAAGGTCGCCATGCCCTCGATCGCCGTCGTGCCTGAGGACGCCCCGGTGCGGCAGGGATATGCCGTCGTGCAGACGGCTTTCGGCGACGGAGCGCCCGGTGCCCTGCAGGTCATCGCACCGACCGGTGCGGCCACCGAGACGCGGGCTGCGCTGCTCGGCCAGGGCGATGCCTTCTCGATGGTGGGTCCGGCACAGCCCGCGTCGGACGGCAGCGACTACGTGATGGTCCAGGCGGTCCCGTCCGTCGACCCGTCGTCGCCCGAGCTGGGTGCGATCCTCGATGCGACTCGTGCCGACCTGCCGTCCAGCGCGGTGGTCGGCGGCGCGCCGGCAGAGAACCTCGATCTGCAGTCGGCGCTGGACCGGTACCTGCCGCTGGTGATCGGCATCATCTTGGTGCTCGGCTTCGCGCTGCTGCTGGTGGCGTTGCAGGCCCCCCTGATCGCGCTGCTCGGCACGATGGTCAGTCTGTTGTCGACCGCGGCGGCGTTCGGTGTCGCGAAGCTCATCTTCCAGGACGGTCACGGATCCGGGCTGCTCGGATTCGAGCCGCAGGGCTTCCTCGACGGTTGGGCCCCGGTGTTCTTCTTCGCCATGATCTTCGCGATCGCGATGGACTACACGGTGTTCCTGCTCGCCACGGCCAAGGAGCACTACGAGCTCACCGGCAGCGCCAAGGATGCCCAGGTCGACGGTCTCGCGCACTCCGGTCGGGTGATCTTCGCGGCGGCGGCGGTGATGGTCGCGGTGTTCTTCACCTTCGCGCTGGCACAACCGCTGCCGCCCAAGGAGATGGGCATCATCCTCGGGGTGGCCGTGCTGCTCGATGCGGCGCTGGTCCGGCTGATCCTGCTGCCGGTCATCCTGCGCATCACCGGCCATGGCGCCTGGTGGTCACCGGCTTGGCTGCGCAAGGTCCTGCCGAACATCACGTTCTCGCACTGATGCGGGTGCACGGGTGCGCCAGGATGGGCTCATGAGCGCACGTGAGACGTGGGACGAACGGATCCTTCCTCGGCTGGTCGACGTCGTGCTGGGAGATCGGGTGACCGGCGAGTGGCGCGACGCGGTGGCCCGAGGTGTTGCCGGGGAGGTCCTGGAGCTCGGCTTCGGCTCGGGCACCAACCTCGGTCACTACGCACCGGACGTCACCCGGGTCCTCGCGGTCGAGCCGTCGGACCTGGCCTGGCAGAAGGCGGCCCCACGTGTCGCCGCGTTCGGTCGGCCGGTGGAACGAGTCGGTCTGGACGGCGCGAGTGTCAGCCTTCCCGACGCGAGCGTCGACGCGGTCGTCTCGACATGGACGATGTGCACGATCCCGGACCTGCCCGCGGCGCTGGCCGAGGTCCGTCGCGTCCTGAGGCCGGGCGGGCGGCTGCACTTCGTGGAGCACTCGTTGGCTCCGTCGCGTCGGGTCGCTCGGGTCCAGCGGCGGCTGCAACCGGTGTGGGGACGGGCCGCTGGCGGATGTCACCTCGACCGGGACATTCCTGATCTGTTGCACGCTGCAGGGCTGGTCGCCGATGACCTCAGCACGCGCTACGCGTCGACGTGGTGGCCGGCGCGACCTTTCGGCTGGTTCGTCTCCGGCAGCGCGGCACCTGCGGCGTAGCCGCAGTCAGGGCGTCAGCGGCCGAAGAGGCGGGACAGCAGTCCGGGCTGTTTCGGATCCTGGGCATGTCCGGCGCAACGGTCGGCGCGCGGGACGGCGCCCATGACCACATCGACGTGCTGGCCGCAGCCGGCCCAGGTGGTCTTTCCGCACTTCTTGCAGGTCACTGCTCGACACATGGTGGGTCTCCTTCGTCACCGAAAGCATACCCCATGGGGTATATCGATCAGGCGAGCGACAGGAACAGCTTCTCCATCGTCTCCACGTCCATGCCGTTGCCCTCAGGATCGTCCAGGCACTGGCGCAGCCCGGTGGCGATGACGGCGAAACCGGCGCGATCAAGCGCCTTGGACACCGCGGCGAGCTGGGTGACGACGTCCTTGCAGTCGCGCCCCTCCTCGATCATCTTGACCACTCCGCCGATCTGGCCCTGGGCGCGGTTCAGGCGCTTGACGACACTGCGCATCTGTTCGTGATCGAGCTCCATGATGTCTCCTCGTGAGATCTTGCGATCAGCACCATGGTACCCCCCGGTGTATCAGTGGTGCGGTCAGAGCGTGGTCTCGGTCCGTTCAGCCACGGCGTGGCCATCGTGACGCGCGGCACGCCGTTGGCGCCCTCATGGATCTCGTGGCGTCGCGCGCGGCCCTATCTTTCGACCTTCACCATCTCCACGCGGTGCAGATCGGGCCGGTAGGTGTGCTGGCCGAACTCCACCGGTTGACCCAGGCCCACGTAGGACGTCGTGCTCATCGTCAGGACGGGGGCTCCCACCGGCAGATCGAGCAGCGTGCTCTCGTCCTCGTCGGCGGCTGCGGCACCGACGGACTGATGGGCGACGTCCGCTGAGACGCCCACCTTCCTCAGCGCCTCGTACAGGCCCTCGGTCTCCGGGTCGAAGTCATCGAGACTCAGCACGCCGACGGGCAGCCAGTTGCGCATGATCGCGAAGGGGCGCCCGTCAGCGGATCGCAGCCTCTTGAGGAACAGTGCATCGCTGGACGGATCCAGCTGCAACGCTTCCGCGACGTCGGTGGGGGCAGCGCGCACCCGGGCCTCGACCAGGCTCGTCGATGGTTGCCGCCCACCTTCGAGGAGCTCGTCGTACAAGCTGATGAGACCCGAACGACGGGCCAGGTTGGCAGCCACGACCTGCGTCCCGACGCCGTGCTTGCGCATCAGGATGCCGCGGTCGACGAGCTGGTCGATGGCGTGTCGGATGGTCGCACGCGAGATGCCGAGCCGGTTGACCAGGACCGGTTCGCCCTCGATGCGATCTCCCGGCGTGAGAACGCCGTCAGCGACTGCCTGCTCGATCTGCTGGACGAGCTGCATGTACAACGGCGTCGGCGACTTGGGATCCACCCGGACCGCCGACAGGACGACCGGGGGATCCGCGCTACGACGAGGCATGCCTGAAAGTACCAAGGGGCCCCGGCGGCGGGTGCGGGCGGCTTGCGCTGGCAGGGAAGGGGGCTCGTGCCGGTTCAGGGCATCTTTTCAGTGAGAATTCGTGGTTGGCAGCAGGTCCGCGATGAATGCGGCCGCCTGACGGACGCCTGCGACAGGTGCCTGCGTCGGATCCTCGTTCTCGATGCTGACGACGTCGTCGTACCCGACCTCCCCGAGCGCCTCGATGAACGGTCGCCAGAAGTCCTCGCCGTGACCTTGCCCGATCGTGCGGAAGATCCACGCTCGCTGATCGGGCTCCTCGAACGGGGTGAGGTCCAGGACGCCGGCGAGGGCGACGCGGTCCGGCTGCAGCTGGGTGTCCTTCAGGTGCACGTGGTGCACGGCAGCGCCCAGGGCCCTCACCACCGCGACGGGGTCCATCTGTTGCCAGAACATGTGGCTGGGGTCGACGTTGGCACCGATGATGGGCCCGATCGCATCGCGCATGCGCAGGAGCGTGGGCGTGTTGTAGACGAGGTGGACCGGGTGGAGCTCCAGAGCGATGCGCTCGATGGCGTGGGCGGCGGCGTAGTCGGCCATCTCGTCCCAGTAGGCGATGGCCTGGTCCCACTGACGTGCCAGGACGTCCTGGATGTCTCCGGCGGTGGAGTCCTCAGGATTCTGCGCCGGCCAGGGGAAGCTGATCCAGTTGACGATCGGCGACGCGGGGTGATCGGCCGGACAGCCCGACATGGTGACGATCTTGTCGACGCCCAGCTCGCCCGCCAGACGGATGGCGGCTCGGATCGTGTGGGTGTGCTGGTCGCCGTGGACGGGGTGCATGGGCCAGGCCGAGCAGTTCACGGCGCCCATGCGAAGTCCCCGGGAGGTGATCTTCTCGCGGAACTCCCGCAGCGCCTGCGGATTCTCCAGGAGATCGAACACCCGCATGTGGGGGGCCGATGACTGACCGCCCGCGGCGATCTCGACGGCCCCACAACCCAGCTCGGCGGCCAGGTCGAGCGTCTCGTCCACGGTCAGATCAGCGACGGAGTCGGTGTACAGGCAGAGGTCCATGGGTCCTTCTCAGCGGTGTGTGGCGGGCATCGGCCCCAGACCGACGATGTACGTACATCTTATGAAACGGGGTCACGAGAGTCCTGTCAAGACATGTACGTACATGTTATCGTCCACTCATGTCCCGCGTGAGGAGTGCTGGTTCGCCACCCGTCGCGATACCGCCCCTCGTTCTCGACCGGTCGAACCCAGCACCCCTGTACTCCCGCGTGGCGCAGCACATCACCGACGCGATACAGCGCGGCGATCTCGTGGCCGGTGACCGGCTGGACGGGGAGATCGGTCTGGCGGAGTCCCTGGGCATCTCCCGCGCCACCATGAGACGCGCCATCGAGGAGCTGGCGGCCCGAGGCATCCTGGCGCGCAAGCACGGTGTCGGCACCCAGGTGCTGTCGCCCCTGAATCTTCGAAGCACCGGAGTGCGGAGCCTCTTCGATGAGCTTGTCACCGCTGGGCGGTCGCCGCGCAGCGAGATCCTCGCCTTCGCGGTGATCGGTGCCGACGATGACGTCGCCTCGGCGCTGGAGGTCGCGCCCGGCACCTCGGTGACCCACATCGAACGCATCCGGTACGCCGACGGAGTCCCGTTCGCGATGATGCGGAACTGGATCCCTGCGTCACTGGCCCAGCTCGATCGCGGCCGCATCGAGACCGGTGGACTCTACGAGGAGCTTCGCACCGGGGGGATCCGCATGCGGGTCGCCCGGCAGAGCATCGGTGCCGCAGTCGCGTCACCGGCCACGGCGCGTCTGCTCCACGTGGACGCCGGGGCCGCCCTGCTCAACATCCACACCGTGACGTTCGCTGACCTCGGCCATCCGGTCGAGCTCGGATCACACGACTACCGAGCCGATCTGTACCGGTTCGAGATGACCAGCGTCGAGCGCTGAGCGCTCCACGCACCAGCCCAGGGGGAGAACCAATGATGAGTACTGATCGCATCGCCGAGCTGAGCACGATCAGCGTCGACCGCGCTGAACGGGTCGCCCGAGCCAAGAAGGAGCGCCATCGGCCCAGCTCGCCCCTGGGTCCGAACGGCAAGACGCTGGTCATCGCCGCCGACCACGCGGCTCGAGGCGCCATGCGCGCGGGGACCGATCCGCTGGCCATCGCCGACCGCCCGGGACTCTTGAGGCGTCTGTGCGCTGCGCTCGAGCGCCCCGAGGTCAACGGAGTGCTCGGGACGGCGGACGTGCTGGAGGAGCTCCTGCTGCTGGGAGCCCTGGAGGGAAAGACCGTCTACGGCTCGATGAACCGTGGCGGCCTCCTCGGCGCATCGTTCGAGCTCGACGACCGGTTCACCGCGATGCGCCCCGGCGCCATCGCCGACTCCGGATTCGACGGCGGCAAGATGCTGTTGCGCATCGATCTGCGCGACGCCGGGTCGGTGGCGACCATGGAAGCGTGTGCGCGCGCGGTCGATGAGCTGTCCGAGCGCGGACTGCTGGTGATGCTCGAACCGTTCATGTCATCTCGCGTCGACGACGTCGTGCGCAACGACCTGTCACCGGCGGCCATGATGCAGGCCATCGGCATCGCCTCGGCCATCGGGTCGACCGCGGCCAACACCTGGCTCAAGGTCCCCGTCGTCGACGACATGGAACGGGTGATGGCGTCGAGCACCTTGCCCTCGTTGGTCCTGGGCGGCGAGGTCCCCCACGACCCCGACCACACCTATGGCAGATGGGCCGACGCGCTGGCGCTGCCCAATGTCCACGGTCTCGTGGTGGGCCGTGCGCTGCTGTACCCCAGCGACGGCGACTACGAGACGGCGATCGACACCGCCGTGTCGCTGCTGTAGCTGCCGAGCCCCCTTCGCGGGCTCCACACATCAGGCACCAGCAGGTGGCCGGGTGACCCGAATCGTCAGGAGAAGGCCATGAAGCTCGGAGTCATCGGAGTCGGGCGCATCGGCGCCCATCACGCAGGACTGCTGAAGGGCCTCGGCGGTGTGGAGGACGTCCACGTCACCGACGTCGTGCCGGGAGTCGCTGCGCGGGTCTCCGCCGAGCTCGGGCTCATCGCATTCGACTCACCTGGTGACCTGCTGACGTCGGGCATCGACGGTCTGGTCATCGCCTCGTCCACACCGACCCATCCCGAGCTCGTCCTGGCTGCGATCGAGGCCGAGATCCCGACGTTCTGCGAGAAGCCGGTCGCGAACAACCCGAGAGCCGCCCAGGAGCTGCTGGACCAGACCTCCGGGTCGGAGGTTCCCGTGCACATCGGCTTCCACCGCCGCTTCGACCCGGGCCACGTCCGCGCCCGGGAGGAGCTGCGGTCAGGCAATCTCGGTTTCGTGCACACCATCCGCTCGACGGTCCTTGATCCCGCGCCCCCGCCGGCGGAGTACATCGCCATCTCCGGCGGGATCTACCACGACTGCTCGGTCCACGACATCGACGCAGTCCGCTGGGTCTCCGGCAGCGAGGTGGTCGAGGTGTTCGCCACCGGTGGCAACCGTGGTGCGGCCTTCTTCGAGGAGGCGGGTGACGTGGACACCAGCGCCGCGATCCTGCGACTCGAGGACGACACGATCGGCATCATCTCGAACTCGCGCTACAACGGTGGCGGGTACGACGTCCGCCTCGAGCTGCACGGATCACGGGCAGCGGTCTCGGCCGGGCTCGACGACAGCTATCCGATGCGGTCGCTCGAGCAGGATGTCGGCTTTCCCCAGGGTCCGCCCGCGATCTTCTTCATGGATCGCTTCAAGGCCGCCTACGTGGCAGAGCTGACGGCCTTCACCGAGATGGTCGCCGGCCGCCGGGAGTCCCCGTGCACCATCGCCGATGCGGTGGAGACGTCCTGGGTCGCCGAGGCCTGCACCGTGTCACGGCGTGAGAACCGGCCGGTGCGCCTGGACGAGCTCCGCCGGCTGGTCCGTCGCTGACCGGCGCGGGCCCGACGTGTGGCATCACATCGACAGGGCGATGTTCACCTGCTTGGTCTGGCTGAAGGCCGCGATCGCACCCTCGATGGAGAACTCCCGGCCCATGCCCGACTCCTTGTAGCCGCCGTAGGACTGCCCGACGACCTGACCTCCGCCCTGGTTGACCTGCACCCAGCCGGCCTCCAGGCGGTGCGCGGTGGAGATTGCCTCGTCGAGGTCTGCGGACCACACGTAGGCCGCGAGTCCGTAGTGGGAGTCGTTGGCCATGCGGACCACCTCGTCCGCGTCATCGAACGCGATGACCACGAGCACGGGTCCGAAGATCTCCTCGCGGGCGATCCGCCAGCTGTTGTCGACATCCGCGAACACGGTCGGGCCCTGGTAGAGCCCCGACTCGCCGTCGACGACGCGGTCGAGCCCGTCGAGCAGCACGCGAACCCCGGGCTGCTGGCGGCCGTCCTCGATGTAGGTGCCGATGGTGTCGTACTGACGTTGGTTGATGATCGAGCCCATGTCGGTCCGCTCGTCCAGCGGGTCGCCGACGACGAGCTGCCGCGCGGCCTCGACCACGTGCTCGAGCACCGGCTCGAGGACCGACCGGTGCACGTACAGGCGCGATCCCGCGGTGCACGACTGGCCCTGTCGGGTGAATCGCATCGCGAGCAGGACGCCGGCGACCGTGGCCGAGATGCGCTCGGGAGTCGCAGCCGACGGGAAGACGATGTTCGGATTCTTGCCGCCCAGCTCCAGGGAGACGTGGGCGAAGCGACGGGCGGCACTCGCAGCCACGTCACGCCCGACCGGGGTGGAGCCGGTGAACGAGACCTTGTGGATGCCCGGATGATCGACGATGGCCTGACCAACGGTCCGGCCACTGCCGGTGACGATGTTCAGCAGGCCGGACGGAAGATGTCTGCGGGCGATCTCTGCCAGCTTGAGAATCGTCAGGGGCGCCTCGTCGGCCGGCTTGACGACCAGGCCGTTGCCGGCCGCCAGCGCGGCGGGAATCTTCATCCCGGCGATCATCAGTGGCGAGTTCCACGGCAAGATGGCGCCGACGACACCGAGGGGCTCGGTGCGCGTGTACTGCAGCTGGTGGTCGCCGGCGGGCAGCACCGTGCCCTTGAACTCACCTGCGACACCACCGAAGTAGCGGAACAGCGAGACCAGCAGCGCCACCTCAGGGCGTGCCTGGGTGCGCAACGCGTTACCGGTGTCCTGCGCCGTGAGGACGGCGAGTCGCTCCGACTCGGCCTCGAGATCGACCGCGATCGCGAGCAGTGCCTTCTGCCGAACGGTGAAGTGGGCTGCGGCCCAGCCGCGCTGGGCGTCATGGGCAGCCTGCACCGCGGCATCGACGTCGTCGGCGTTCCCGGCCGGGACCCGTGCCAGCACGGTGCCGGGTCGAGACGGTGCGACGACATCGAGCCAGCGGTTGCTGGCGGACTCGATCGGCGAGTCCCCCACGGGCATGAGCCAGTGCGGGACGTCGACGACTCCGTCATCGAGCGTGGTGGACAAGGTCATGGGCTGGTCTCCTGATCAAGCGTCGTGGCGGTGGGGGAGCACGGCCGGCAGGCTCAGCGAGCCGGCCGTCCAGTCCTCGGTGATCCAGATCTCTGCCGGATCGAAGTGCGGTGCGCGGCTGCGGTCGGACTCCTCTGGTCCCGCGAGGAAGTTGAGGAGCCACATGTTGGCAGCTGGTCCGGCGGTGCACAGATGATAGCCGCGAGGTACGGCGAGGAGAGTCTGGTCGTGCAGCGCGTGCGTCTCGTCCCAGTCGTCCTCGGGGGCGAAGTTGCGGTGGAAGCCGAATCCGTTGGGCCGGTCGAACCGGAAGTAGTAGGTCTCCTCGAGGCGAGGCGATCCGTCCACCCCGTCGTGGCGGTGCGGTGGCCAGCCCGTCCACGATCCGCGAGCGACCCATCCTTCGTACATGATCAATCGCTCGGCGGGGAGGGGATCGGCCAGTGTGGAGACCACCTGGCGTCGGGCGGGGCCACCACCGCGGACCACCGAGGCCATCTCGGCGGTCGTGACGACCCGGGGGTCCAGCCGGCCTGCCGCCGGTGCCTGGCCGATCGTGATCTGTGAGTCCACGCGCGCACGGACGGACGCCGGTGCGCCCGGCGGCAGGTAGACGACGTCGGCGACGGTGGTGAACGGGCTGGGACGCACGATCACGTGGTCCACGCCCGATCCCTTCACCTCGACGTGGCCGGTCACCACGGCCAGGGCGGATTCCTGGGTGCTGCTGGACAGGTCGTGCACCTGCCCCGCCGACAGGTCGATGACGGTGGCGGTGAGGCAATCCCAACCAGCCGAGGTCGGCGTCACGGACGCGACGACGTGAGTCACTGGCCCGACACCCCCGGGCGGGAGGCTGGTGGTCGCAGCTGCGCCAGCGTGGGGAATCCGTCGGAGCAGTAGGGCTGCTCGACGGTGTGACCGGCCACGCGCATGGCGAGCTCGAGCGCGTCCGGCCACGACTGTCCGCTCAGTCTCGCCGCCACGAGTGAACCGGCTGTGGCATCACCGCCGCCGACGGTGCACGCCGGGTGGTCCGACACCGAGGGGACCGTCGTACCCACCACGTGGTCGGTGATGAGCACGATGCCGTCCGGGCCCAGCTTCAGCGCCACGCGCGGCAGGTCAAGGGCCCGCACGGCGTCGACGAGCTCTGAGCGAGTGGGTTCGCCCAGTCCCAGCAGGGCAGAGAACTCCTCCTCGGTCCCGATGACCACGTCTGCGGTCCTGAGGGCCGGCGCCACGGCTGA